>CAYHQD010000006.1:0-16946 GCA_964358905.1 uncultured Candidatus Peribacteria bacterium | reverse complement strand
GGGAGGAGTGGATTCTTCCGTGGCATACGCCATGCTTGCCAAAGCTCTCGGGAATGACAAAGTATATGCGCTCTACATAGATACCGGTTTCATGCGAAAAAATGAGACTGTCGAGATCAAAGAATTTTTGTCAAATGCGGGAGTGAAGAACTTACATGTTTATGATGCATCCGAAGAATTTTTTACCGCATTGAAAGGGGTAGTTGAACCTGAAGAAAAAAGAAAAGTCATAGGCTCGACTTTTCTAGAAGTGCAGAAAAAATACCTCCATGACCTCGGACTCAACCCCGATCACTGGCTACTCGGACAAGGAACTATTTATCCCGATACCATCGAAAGCGGAGGAACAAAAAACGCGGATAAAATTAAAACACATCACAACCGAGTTCCTGAGATCGAAGAAATGATTCGCGCAGGCAAAGTCATCGAACCCATCAAAGAACTCTACAAAGATGAAGTGCGCGCTGTCGGCAGACGCCTCGGACTTCCTGACAAAATGGTAGACAGACATCCATTCCCCGGGCCGGGACTTGCGGTGAGATGTCTGTGTGTCGACACTGTCTATAGACAAGATGTAGACAATGATTATTCGCAAAAACTAAAAACTACTTTTCATTACAATGGTAAAGAGACTTTCTATGAAGGCCATATTTTACCCATTAAAAGTGTCGGGGTGCAAGGTGACGAAAGAACGTATAGACAACCTCTGGCAATTGATCTTATGACCAAGCACGATTGGAACGAACTTCGTGTGCTTGCTCCTGCGATGACGAATGCTAATAGCAGTATAAATCGCGTAATGCTGACTATTGCTACCAAGGACAACCAACCCATTTCAAACATTCAAATAACCGCTCCGAGCACCCTCACAAAAGCTCGCATCGAAAAACTCCAAGAAGCTGACAAACTCGTCATGGATTTCATCTATGAAGTCGATGTGAAAAAAGAAGTCTGGCAATGTCCGACCGTGTTACTGCCACTGTCGATTAATGCGGAAAAAATAATTTCTCCGGAAAAAAAGATATCGCCACAGGCGATGGAATCCATCGTCATTCGCCCCGTGTCCTCAATGGAAGCAATGACTGCGAACTTCACCGAGCTCCCTTGGGACAAAGTGCAAGAGCTTGCTCAAAAAATTCTCAAAATAGATGGTATCTCCGCCGTCTTTTACGACATCACCAACAAACCCCCGGGGACTATCGAGTGGGAATAGTTCAGTATACTTGATCGTGCGTGCCTACTTTAATGAAACCTACAAATCCCGCTTTGCCTTCTATAAATTCAAAAACAATTCGGTAGGAATGATTGATTGAAAATGCCCATAATCCCAACAAATGACCACCAAGCTTATGGGTATTCAACCGAGGATCAAAACAATTTTGCCGAAAGATTTTCTCTCTTCTTGTTACTTGTAGTTGGATCAACTTATCGAGTCTCATGAAAGACTTTTTAAACTGCTTCGTATATTCAATGTGTATCACTTTCATACGTCCATTTTAGAAGGTCGCCCCGTTTGAGCGTTCTCAGTTTCCCTTCTTTCTTATCTTTTTCGTAAGCTTTAATATCTTTTAGCAGTTGGCGGTGATTGTAATCTCGCTCGATCTCGCGGAGTCGTTCGTATCTGTCTACAGTGATAAGTACCGCTTCCTGCTTATTATTGCTTACGATGACAATCGGCTCACCAGTTTCTTTTACTTCATTCAGAATCTTCCTGTATCCTGTCTGAAGTTGACGTGCCGATGCTGTTTTCGGAATATATTTACCCATGCTCCAAAGTATTATTTGATATAGCATTATATATCATATATGATGTAATCTTTCTGGTCAATATATTTCAAAGAAGAAAGAAGCCATCCCCTCTCTTATTCATATGATTATGAAAAATTCTTAAAATATCATGTGCAATCCAACCGAATACTGCAAGCGCGCAAAGGATGCTTGACATAAATGGCGTATCCTGTGTACTCTATGACATCACCAATAAACCTCCGGGAACGATAGAGTGGGAATAAAATTCATTTGTTTACATATGCACGAAGACAAAGTTCAGCCCACGCCTCAAGCGGCACGTGAAATGGTCGCCGATCTGAATAAGCGCAGAGCCGAGTTTTTGGCGAGAATAACGGGTGTATCGAGCGATATCATTGCGGAATCCTTAACGGGTAAGATAGATGAAGCACGCAGGCTGAACCTAGATGATCCACACGCGACCGTCCCGATGCACCTTAATTTTTTAAGGATATCTGTCGAGTCAGATGTTGATAATCAGAGGCTATTAGAGGATTTTGAGAATTTGGAGGATTTGAAAAATATAAAAATGGACGATGACAATTATTACGCATTACATGGTGATCCGGATTTACTGCTTGAACAACTTCACGAGAGCCTCGGTATGATAAGAGCCATCATCGTATTACGTATATTTCACGGCGATATTGTCACACGTGAAAACTTGGAAAAATATGTCGCAGACTCGATACAGATGCACAAGGAATATTTGTCGGGGAATGACAATACCGCTTCGAAGAGGGCGGTTGAATTATTAAAGCGATATATTGCAGAGGAAATGAAAAGCATAAGGTTCAGATTTCAGCGCTTAATAGGCAGATTACGTAACGCTATCGTGCCGCCGAATATATTTTCCCAAGTGAAGACGTTGTCGCGTGAACCGCATCAAAGCGCAGTGGTCTTTTTTGACGAGCATATCACACCCGACTTCGTGCTCGACACGCTTCTAAACTGTGAAGCTCTATTCCGATCTAGCAATAGTCGTTAAGTATATAGTATTCTCCACTGAGAAAACAATAATTCAAATAACATGCCAAGCGATGCTGCGCTACAAGCCGACACCTATGATGCTCCCTTCGACGGCGATGATGCGATGGAGCCGGATATGGAACATGGTGGTGTGAGAGAGCTCGCGCCGGTCCTACAATTCCCGGATCATCCGCCCCGCCGTGGCGGGGCGACCCATGAGCCCTCATCCGCACATGCAACCGAAAAAGGCATTGGAGATACGAGAGATTCTTTAAGCAAATTGATAAGGACCGTGGGGAATCACACCCTTCTCACCTGCGAAGAAGAACGTGCGCTGAGCGAACGATCCTTTGGCGGAGACATTGAGGCGCGCAATGAACTCGTATTGCGCAATGGGCGCCTGGTCATCAGTTTTGCAAATAGATTCGCGCGCGGTAATAGACAGCTATTCGAGGAGCTGATACAGGAGGGGGAGCTGGGTCTCATAAAAGCGGCTGAAAAATATGATTGGCGCAAAGGCTCTCGCTTTTCCAATTTCGCCTTGTACCAGATTAGAGTACATGCGATTGACTATTTGAGACGTCACGGATTCATAGTGAAAACCGCCACCACTCGAGAAAAGTGTAAAGTATCCGACAATTATACAAGCGTAATAGGGGAGTTGACGCGTAAACTGGGACGAGATCCAACGCGTGCGGAAATGATAAAGGCGTTTGGAACCGATGAAGATTCGTTTGATGCCGTACACGCTTCCAGAAGCGGAGGGTATGTATCTCTCGATACTCCATCGGACGAGGATGATGCTCCTCTTTCCAACTTTGTTTCCGCGGATGAAGCGCTTCGTCCAGATGTAGTGGCCATGGATAGATCGCTTGCGCTTCGCAGACGGGAATTAGTAAAATACGCCATCTCATTTTTGCCGCAACGTGGACAAGAAATCATAGAACTGCGCTTTCTCGTCGATGACCCGCTATCTCTCGAAGAGATTGGGCAAAGGTTCGGTCTTACCAGAGAAAGAATAAGACAGCTGGAGGAATGGGCACTGGCTAAAATCAGGAGAATACTTCAAGAGCACAAAGAAGAGCTTGCCTGCTGATGATTGCGCTTTCGCGGCATGAGCCTCTATTTCTTCACCTTGTACTTCAGCGTCCTGCGAAATTGGGCGCCGTCGTCCTTGCCGATAAGCACGAGGAACGTACCCGCCGCTTCATCGTAACTGATGGAAACGTCCACCCAGTGAGTCGCATCGGTACTTTCAAGAAGTGTAACTTTGTTTCCGTCGAGATCAAAAAAATCAACTCCGTGAGGAACCTTGAAATCCATATGTTGCGTCGATTCATCGAATAAAAATTCGATCTTTAAATCGCGCAGCACCTTCGCGGCTTCGGCATCTATATGCACATCTCCGAGCTTGAGAGGTTGGAAAGAATAATCCGTATTTGCGAGTACATAGTCCACCGCTTCATCAATGGAATTGAACTCCATCCCTTCGGGGATATTGAACCCATTTTCACGCAGTGCCTTGAGAAGATCCTGTACTATGGCCTTGCTCGATACATAAGTGCGTTCGTCTTTTTTCACTTGGGCTATCACGGCCGCGGCCGCCGCGGCTTTTTTTCGCGCCGCCTCGCTCAGACCAAGTTCAAACGGCACCGCCTCTTTCTGATCTCCCGCGGCGGGTGTCGTTTCCGGCGCGGTATCGGCGAAGAAGCAAGCGTGAGTAGGGCGAAAACCCACCGCTTTATTCCACAAGCTGGTTTGCAAGACACCTATATGCGGCGTTTTCTCCATACTTAAAAAGTATATACTCGTGTAAGTGTACCATTTTTCAGCCGATTTTAAAAGCTCTAAATACCTGATTCAAGTTCAAAGACTAAGACCGGAAGATTGTAAAATGAATCCCGCATCTTGTGGCGCTAAAGCGCCATACCCCCCACCTATTGGTCATAATTTGTCTATTCTTGTCCACTTCGACTTGCATTGCAAAAAGTTCTTGTCTAAACTGACTGTGGGTGAAAAATATTGAGCAAAAGGGGTCACGATCGTAAGATCTGGCCTTTTTTGTATCTCGTGATATTGTATATGCATGAAAAGCCCACTACTCCTCATCATCGCATTCTTCACGGCAGGCGGACTCATAGGACTGCTCATTTCGACGCAACTGCTCGCACGTGTACCGATCCAGGGCACCCATCCCGCGGAAGTACTCGAATCTCAACAAGAATTGATTTCGCTGTACATAGAAGAACAGGGTGTTTTGAAGACCAAAATCTCCAACTTGCGAGCGGAAATCGCGAAACTGCAGGAAGAGAATCTCTACAGCGCACCTGAAAAAGAGCTGGAAGAGTTGAGTGTCATTAAAGAAAAACTGGGGCTCACGGAACTCACGGGAGGAGGAATTGAAATTGTACTTGAAGATGCGGGAACGGGAGCCACCTCGCTTCGCTCGGTGCTGGACGTAAATGACGATTCGCTCGTACATGCCGCAGACCTCCGCGATATTCTCAATATTATTTTCTCCTCGAATGTAGAGGGAGTCGCAGTGAATAATCAACGTATTATTTTTAATTCACCCGTCAACTGTGTGGGCAATAATATTCTCGTCAACAATTTCAACATGGTGCCCCCATTCACAATCTCTGTCGTCACCGAAAATCCGCAGGAACTTCTGCATCATCTGGGCGACGATACACTGCTTTTTGACCTATACCGCCGTATGCGCGACCAAGGCATCATATTTAAATTTCAACCGCGAAAGTCCATGACTCTCCCGATCTACAACGGCAATCTCCGCGCAAACTATCTCACCGCGGTCGAAGAAAACGCTCTTTAATATGTAGCTCCATTCGTATGTACCATATTCCCACACATCACCGCCTCCACATTCTTCTGATTCTCATCGGCCTCCTCACCGGACTACTCGCCGTCATGCAGTTCCGTTCTTTCAAAGAGGCGGAGACCCTCGCCCGCGACACCAACGCCAACAATATCTTCCGTGAAGTGCAAGTGCTGAAAATCACCAATGATCAACTGGAGAAAGAAATTGAGGATCTGGGATTGCAACTTGAGAATGTGTCCGATGCCAAGTCGTACCGCGAATCGGTCACCGCGGAATTGGAAAAGAATCGCCTGATCGCAGGTCTCACCAAAGCCGAGGGACAAGGCCTCATCGTCACACTCGATGTCCCCCTCGCCGTTTCATGGCTCGTAGATGTGACGAATGAACTCTGGACCGCCGGAGCCGAGGCCATCGCCATCAATGGCATGCGAATCACTCCTTATACCGTCGGCTTCGAAGATTTCAACGGCCAAACCTATCTCAACAAAGTCCCCGTACGCGCTCCTTATAAGATAGAAGTCATCGGTGATCGCGACCTCTTCTCAAAAATCCTCACAGGCCAGGGTTCAATCTCCGCACGCCTGAACGACGCATACCCCGACTTAAAAATAGCCATCGAATCCGCGGACAAGATCAGCATGGAACCGGTACGGTAGCATCTACCTGCTTATGAGCCATAGCACGGGTTGAAGCCCCAGCAGGATAAATACCAACGCGGCAAACACCCATTTATTCATGCGCTCCGAAAGAAATAGGACGCGCGCCTTTTTCAACTGCATATCCCGCTTTTTTACCTCACCGTACAGCCCCGTCTCCAATCTCTTATGCTCGTCTTTCAACTTTCTGTATTCCAACAGGGGCACCATCGTCGCCACATGCGCTTCCAACTGTCCCACACGGTAATGAGCGACATCCAAACGTTTCTGCGCATGTGCATGCTCACTTTTCAGATCTTCGTAGAGTTTTTGGTAGATCTCCGCCGAGCGAAGCGATCCGGTGTCCCCGGATACAGTGTAAAGAGGGGATGGGGAAACTGACTCACCCGAGGAAAGCCAGGGGTGTGCATAACTTAATATCATACCATTTTCATCACTTCTGTCATTGTGCATAACTTGTTGTCGGAGTTGTGACAACACTTTTTCTCGCTCGGATTCTATGGTCGATGTAGACAGAGGAGTAGACAGGGTAGACACGCCTTGTCTATGTATAATTACACCACATTTCTCATCTTCATTTATATCACGATGTTGTCTAGTCGCCGCATTGACTTCTTCTAAGATTTCGCCTTCCATTTTTCGCTTGAACACCTCAACTTCCTCTTTATCAAGCCATACTCTGCCTTTCGCCTTTCGACTAATCAAAACTCTGGATTTGATATAGCGGTCGAGAGTTCTTTGACTAATTGACAGAATTGCCGCCGCAACCTTGCGGTCTATCGGAGTAGTCACGATTTGTCCACTTTGTCTACTCATGTCTACTTGTGTCTATTTTATAAGATTACTAAATTTGACGTTGAGTCAATTATATTTTATTTCAATTTTGCCACTTCATAGCGCATGTGGCTGGTCTTATTTCTTGAAAAGATTCTACCACACAGTCCCTCCTCGGGAAATACTTATTGTATAATGAAAATCAATTCATGCAAATTTCCCTTGAGGGAAATTTGACCATTTTATGAAAATATCGTATGGACAGCATTTTTCGCACACTCACGGCACGCTCACGGTAAGATAAATAATGCCCATCCTTGTCTACTTTGTCTATAGACAACCTCCCTCAGGATGAAAAACGTACACTTTTCTGTACATTTTCTCTGCCCATCGAAAGAAACTGTACGCTTTTCTGTACACTTTCTATGCACCCGAACAGATTCTGTATGCTTTTTCTGCCCGGGCAGAGATTGTGCCCGGAGTAATGACGATGAAAGTGGCCATTTTATTGACCACTTATTGACCACTTTCTGTGCGATCGCACGTTTAGTACGAAATTTTCATGGTAATTGGTAGGGACGTACGAAATTTTCATCGAGTGTACAAATCCCGTACAACTATGTTATAAAAAACGCACGTATTTACATTTAAAGCGCATGCAGACGTTTTTACGGTGGTTATCTCGAATAGTCATGGTTCTCGCGATAATAGGGCTCATTTTTATCGTTTTTGTATATTATTTTGTTTTTGGCATACATTTGAAAAGAGAGACTGCGCTCGGTTCGGATGGCAAGATGCGCAACGCCACGTGGCTGGCGCATGAATGGGTTGGGGAGCCACATGACCGCCAAACGATTCATGGTCTGGTGACTTCTCTGACGGAGCACCGCATCACCGATGTGTTTTTGCACGCCGGGCCAATCGAGAGCGATGGAAGTGTGCCAAGTGAACGATATGTTTATGCGAAGGAATTTTTGAAAATAGCGCATGAACTTGCGCCAGAAATCAAACTTCACGCATGGCTGGGGCAAAAACGCGAGAATCTACCGTTGGAAAACCCAGTAGTACGCGGACGAATCGTGGCAGAGGCGCGCAAACTCATAGAAGAAACGGGATTCGATGGGATCCATCTCAATATCGAACCGATGCAATCGGACCCGTACGTCCTTAAATTGATAACGGAAATGCGAGATGGGTTGGGGGGAGGGGGAGCTGCTACGCTACGCTACGCAGTGTCCGCGACCATTTCGCCAGTCGTGCCAAAATATTACAAATCATTCCTGCAGAAATTTTTCAAAGCGACTCACTTCCTTGGGTATGATTTGAGTAGAAATTACAACGATATGGATTTCATAAAAGAGTTGGCGGAGGAACTCGATCTCGTGGTGCTCATGGCGTACGATACGGGGTTTCGGGATGCGTCGTTGTACCAATGGTTTATCGAACAAGAGATGATCTACCTTTCGAAGGCGGCTCCCGCCAAGGTGATGATCGGCCTACCCACCTACGAAGACGAGAAACCGAATTTCGATCCGCGTGTGGAAAACCTAGCAGAGGCCCTTGCGGGAATTAGTTTGGGACTGCAAAATATACGTGTAAACAAGGAGAATCTCGCTGGACTCGCAATATATGCGGCATGGACTACGGATGCCGAGGAATGGCGGACGTGGGATACGGAGTGGCTTAACCAATAATATATGCTCAAACTGAACGTTTATGTCGGGTGTGACCATAAACACAGAAAATTGTTACCTGCGAAATTGGAATTGCTTCTTACAACACTTGGCCGCAAGACCTCAAAAACATTCATTCTACTCGGGAAGATGGAGAAAAGATTAACGTATTATATAGAACTCAACATTCTTTCCGATTCTCAAATGCGCGAATTGAATCATAAAATGCGCGGCATAGACAAAGCGACGGATGTGCTGTCGGTTTGCCTCTACAAAGACATTGAAATGTATCGGCAAGAAAAAGAGAGTTTTGTGTCTGAAGCCTACGGAGAGATTGACCTCTCGATAGAGAAATGTGTTAAGCAGGCGGCGGAAATCGGTCAGAGCGTCGAAGATGAATTCCTATTCCTTGTCTTGCACGGCATCCTACACATCTTCGGCTACGATCACGAAACCCCAGCAGAAGAAAAAGAGATGATGGAAATAGCGTATGAGATACTGGGTAGAAAAAAATGACGATTCACAGGTTAGTCGATCTAAAGTGTTTGCATGTTTTTTCGGTTAACCATAAGGAGTAATTTTTATGTTGCAAATAAGCCAATTATTACGTAGTATCATAGTACTATGCAATAGTTATTTTTTACATTTTTGTACTTTTCTCGGTTAACTCATTATATGAAATTCATCGTTAAAAAGGTTATCAAGGGTAGGCCGTACCATTACCTGCAATATGGCACACATCAGAAATTTCTCGGGACAGCCATCCCTCATAATGTGAAAGCAAAACTGATGGAGTTTTTCCTGGAAGTGGCGAATAAGGAATATGAGAGAATAGATGGAAAAATCCAGTGTTTATTTGCGCCTAAAAACTTAAAGAAACTGGAAATAATGCATTATGTATTCATTCTTATCTCAAGAAATGAGCTTTTTGCAGAAGAATATACCGCATTTCAGAACAAATTCGCAGCCCTTTTTACCTTTAATTCAAACCGATCGGAAGGATCTAAAATTAAACGCGAAGAGATTGAAAAAACTATGAATTCGCGCATAAGAATACCGAAAACAATGAATGATACGGAAATATTCAATTCACTTGCCGCTCTTACGTTCTCCATTTCCCCTGACATGAAATGGAATATAAAATCGATTAAGTCCGTCCATGGACTTTTGCTCCAAAATATGGCTCCAGCAAGTGTAGTAGGGAAGTGGAAAACAGATCATAATGTCGCACCGAACAATCAACCGACCTCTGCCCCTCAATTCGTTGCCGATGAGATTCGTCAACTTCTAAAAACCCTGAAAGATACCAAAAAAAACGGTGCATATCCGCCTCTCATCGCCCTGAGCCTCTACTATCGATTTGAGCACATACATCCATTTCTCGATGGGAATGGACGTGTGGGCAGAATACTTTTCAACGCCTACCTCTCTCATCACTCATATATGCCAATTATCTTCTTCACCCAGAATCATGTCGCACATTGCGCCTCCTTAACAAAAGCTATCGATGGCAGACCGAAAGCTCTGTACCTGCATATGCTTGATCAAGCTGCAAAAACGCTTGAAGAGATAAAAATGATTATTCATGCGCGGACACGTTGACTTGAGGGGAAGGATTTTATATACTCCGCCTGCTTCTTTCGGGGTGTAGCAAAGTTGGCTATTGCGCCTGGTTTGGGACCAGGAGGCCCTGGGTTCGAGTCCCAGCACCCCGACCACACTGCAAAGCAGTGCATCTCATCCCCTAAACCTGTACCCGTCCGGTAAAGACAGCGTAGAAAAGCACATCGCGTGGTGTAGCACAGTTGGCTATTGCGCCTGGTTTTAGTTGTTATTTAGCTTTTTCAACCGTTTCCTTGTATCACCAAGAAGATAATTGCCCTTTGAAATCACGCTTCGTCCCAGCTCTTTTTCCGCTTGTTTTCGCGCATTACCAGCGACACCACCTCCACGCCTTGCAACCTTTTTATGCTCTATCATTGCTTTTGGCTTTTCTTTATTGGAAATTTCGGTTGTCATCTTTTCTCCAAGCATCGTGAAAATCAGCTCCAAGTCAGTCATATTATCTCGCAAATTTGCTTTCGTTTTGTCAGGAATATTTTTGTATCGCTTGTATTCGCTTGGGGTCATGCCAAAAGTAGCTTTTGATATTTCATCGGTTAAATTCTGGCGAATCGCAATCCCGCGCAAGCGCTTATCAATCCAGTCCTTCGAATAGCCCTTTTGTTCATAAATAACTTTCATACGTTCTTGCCCCAATTCAGGATTTTCTATTTCATCCAATCTTTCTTTCCCATCAGCAGCCACTAGTTTCAACTGTCCCCAAATTGGGGACAGTTGAATTTCGATGAATTCTCTTTGCTTAACCTTTTCCCAATACTGCCTTGGAGTCGGACTATCTGTCAGCGCTTCAATAATATCTACTACTGAATAAAACCATTCATCATTGTGCCAGATTCGACGAATCTTTTTTGACTGGAAGAGAACGAGCTTGTTTTGCTGATTATCCATAACGTGGGAGGTTAAAAATGAATTATTTGATAATCCATCATTAGCACACAAACATTAAATAAATCTAAAATCTTAATTAAAAATTAAACTCCTTTTTCCTCCTCCCGAACCTCATCATCTCTACTTGGCGAACGTTGCGTAAAATAGCACTAGGACGGCGGCTGTCATAATTGTAAAGGCGGCGCCTATACCAAGATTGGAAAAACGACCGTTGCTATGCTCGCCCATGATGTTTTTGTTGTTGCCGACTCTTGCGATCATGAGCAGAAGCGGCACGGCGGCGATACCGTTGAAAACCGCCGTAAAGACTAGGGCTTTGATCGGATCAATTCCAAGAAAGTTAATAAGCAGGCCGACTAAGATTGAAATTGCGATAATAGAATAAAATCCGATTGCTCGATGGAATTTTCGATACAACCCCTCCCTCCACCCCAAAGTCTCGCTTATAGCATACGAAGCGGAACCGGCCAATGTAGGTATTGCTAGGAAACCCAAACCCAAAATGCCAACCGAAAAGATTAGTTTTGAAAGCAATCCGGCATTTGGGAAACTGTCAACCAATGGTTCGATCGCCTTTGCGGCATCAGCCGCAGTATTGATTTCGGTGATGCCGTTCGCAAACAACACGGAAGCGCACACTATAACGATAAACCAAGCCGTCGTGCTCGCCAATGTCATACCGACGAAATTATCCACACGCAGACTGTGTAAAAAATGCGCGGTGATGCGCGGAGCTCTGTTTTTCACAAGCCGACGTTGTGCGATCTCCCCTTCAACCACCTCCGACGTATCCCAAAAGAAAAGATACGGAGATATAGTCGTACCGAGCATTCCCACAAGTATATATAGCATTTCAAAATTCACCTTTGGACGAAGCGTAAAAGTATTTCTGAAAACCTCACCCCAATCCTGCCCAACAAGAAAAGCGGTAAGCGGATACGCGAGTAAAGCAAGAGCGAGCCATTTGAGCATTTTCGCATATTTTTTGTAGCTGACAAAAATTTGTAACAAAATAATAACCACCGCATACAATGTCGCCAACAACCAAAACGGTATCGGCAATAATAACTGCGTGGTCGCCGCCATCGCCCCCAAATCGGCTCCGATATTTATCGTATTCGCCACCACAACCAACGATACCGACATGTACAGCAGTTTTTTGCTGTAATTTTCCTTTATCACCGCGGCCAGCCCCTTACCTGTCACCGCTCCGATTCGAGAGCATGATTCCTGAACAGCCAAGAGAAGCGGATACATCAAAGGGAACGCCCAGAGCAAACTGAAACCGAAACCGGCGCCGGCCTGAGAATATGTCGCAATGCCGGATGGATCATCGTCCGCCGCCCCCGTAACCAATCCGGGCCCCAAGATACGAAGAAATCGGCTGAAACGTTTTCTATTCAATATGCTTTTATTGAAATGGAGCATGGATTTAATATTTACGGGCGCCGAAAAACCAAGCCGCTATATAAGTGGTAAGAGGAACCGCAAGCATCAAGGCCACACTACCAGTGACCGTACGTACAATTTCTTCCGCAACAAATTCGGTGTTCAAAAATATTGGGATCGGCAGGATGTCATTCACCGCGAACATAAGAAACAAGGGTAAAGAAACGCCGGCATACGCAAGAAAAAGGGTATTGATAAGAGCGGCGATGTGTTCTCTTCCCACAGACATTCCCGACAAAAACAATTCCTTTCTTTTCATATTCGGATTCGCATTTTTCAACTCCTCAACCACCGCCGCCTGACTTGTCGCCACGTCATCCAGCACACCCAAAGTACCGATTATAATTCCGCCTATGAGGAGTCCGCGCAAGTCAAGATTCGGGATTGTGCCAAGAAATTGGAGTGAGAATGCATCATCTGAACCGGTGCCGAATATATGAGCGATCTTCGTCGAAAACACGGCAATCAACAATGAAGCCACTACAGTGAGCATAATACCGATCAATGCGATCGTGGTACGCGCTTTGAATCCGTGAGCTATGAAGAGTGAGGCGCAAGAAATCCCCAGCGATCCGAGAAGCGTATAAAAAAGTGGACTGCCTCCGTTTGCAATACCCGGAACCACCAAAAACATAAGCACTATAATACTTAGACCAAGCCCGATAAGAGAACGAAAACCTTTCCACCCACCGCATATCACCGTTACAACTATAAAAAACAAAGCCAGTACCTTAAGCGCAGACAGACGATAACGGTCGGAAATGCTGTACTGCATCTCTCCATCCGGACCGGACGCTTTGAGAATCACCAATTCATCCCCATTTTTCACCTTTTCGGATTCCAAAAGATCCATACCCGCTCCGTGATTTATGTACACAAGATTGCCTTTTTCAGGACCGTTTGTGATCTCGACGGTAACTTCTTGATAATCATCCTGGAATTCAGAAGATGGATCAACCTCTGCGCCGTGCTCTAAAATTTCTATCGCCTTTCCCCTCATATACGTACTATCCGTATCTTGCGCCGCGACCGGCGATACCTCTGCGAAAAGAACCGAAAACAAGAAACAAAATATGAGAAAAATTCTGGATTTCATGAGCGCATTTTACACATTGACTGTTCATTTGCCAAACAAGTAGGGGAAAAGTACACTTGAGGTAAATTATCGACGCCTTACTTCCTTTCTTTATGGCTTTATGAAAATTTCTTTTTCCAAATTACTTGGTATGCAGGTGATAAGCGATCAGGCCGAGGCGGTGGTTTCGCTCATCACGGGGATTCACATAGATCCGGAAACCGGAGATGTGATCGCACTGCAATGCGGATTTAATCAAGTTATCTCCCCAATAGATATCGTGAAATGGGAAAGGGCTGTGCATATAAATGACCAGGATGCGCTGACGCCACCTGAGGATATTTTGAGATTACAGTCGTTGGCACGCAAGGGTGACCAGATACTCTATAAACCTGTCGTCACAGAGCGAGGCGAGAAAGTCGGCCGCGCATACGACTTCGTAATCGACACCAAGGCCATGACCCTATGGCAAATAGTCGTACGCGAAAAATTTCTTTTCTTCACTACGTTTGAGACCGTCATAAATCGCTCTCATGTGGTGGAAATTTTGGAGGATAAAATAGTGGTAAAAGAACTATTGGCAATGGAGAAGGGAGTAGTGTTGGAACCGGAAGTGGCTGCATAGAAAGGGTGGATAAGAAGAAAGGTGCGGGGGAGCCCCCGCTCTGTGGTCGTGGTATTCGGCGCTCACAATAAAAGCCCCCCGACAAGTCGGGGGGCTTTTGAGAATACTATATTCAAATGCGAAGGGGACGGGGGAGGGAGAAAAAAGCGCTCCACTTCGTTTCGCGCTGTTACGCACCACCTTGTGCAAGACCGGAGAGAACAGTGTTGACGAGAGCAAATGCGATCAAGATTATCACTATACCCACTACAGAGTATATGATGATCTTCTTTCCGTTTTCGGTCTTAGTTTCTTCACCCGCCGCAGTTATATAGAGGAAGCCTCCGTAGATCACCATAAGCACGGCCAGAAGTCCTAGGAAGCCGAGAAAGAAATCCAAGAAGGTAAGTAGAAGCGTTCTGAAGTCTCCTTCGCCGCCGGTATTTCCCGCGATACGGCTTGGATTATCAAAATCCTGGATCAGTCCGCCCGGATCCGCCGCAAACAGTACATCTGGGCTAACAAAAAGCGCCGTAAGCATTGCGAGAGCAAAAGCGAGTACGAATTGAGAATGTTTCGAAAGGATTTTCACGAGTGATTTCATAGTCTTAGTGGTTATTTGTTTTAATTTTATAAAATTTTATCACATTTCGTTCTTTTCTACAAGTACACTAGTTGGCCGAAGTTTACCAGATTCCGTGTATTTCCAAACCGAGAATGAGTTGCGGTATGGTTAATTTAATTATGTAATAGTTATTATTTGGTATGAAAAATGGATCCGTCGGGCAGGATAATTCTGACTTCCGGCTCAAGTAAAATGCCAAAGCCCTCCTTAACCGAGCCCTGCACATAGCGCATTAGGTTAAGTATATCCTCAACTTTCGCAGTTCCGTCATTCATAAAAAAATTGGCGTGCTTAGGCGAGACATAAGCTCCTCCTATCTTGTATCCCTTTAGTCCCGCCGCTTCTATCAGCCTCCCCGCGAAATCTCCTTTCGGGTTTTTGAAAAATGACCCGTTGTTTTTACCCACGGGCTGTTTCTCTTTTCTGAAATTCAGAGCGGCGGCGGCTTTTTCGCGCAGAGCCGTCATATGACTATCATTTTCATCCATGATATCCAATTTTAACGTGACACTCAGCACCACTTCCCCCGTCTCATGCAGTCTTGAGTGACGATATGAAAAATCCATATATCCCTTATCCACCACTTTCACCTCTCCGCCACGATCCAATAACGTGACGTTTTCGACGAATGTACCGATCTCAACTCCATGTGCCCCCGCATTGCCAAATATTGTGCCACCCACCGTGCCCGGAAGTCCGTATAGACCTTCCAATCCCGTCAGCCCGAGATCCATTGATTCTTTCACAAGTTGAGTAGTGGACGCTCCCGCATCCGCCATTATTATACCGGTGTGTGTTGCTGGCTGATTCGTCACTGTTTGAAAATCCAATTTATCAGAAACCATTTTTATCACCAACCCCCGGAATCCCTCATCGTGAAAAATCGTATTTGAGCCGCCTCCGAGGATAAAATAAGGCAGTTTGTTCTTTTTCGCTTCCGCGATTAGTGGCGCAACCTCTTCTGCCTTCTTCGCCTCCGCAAAAAAATCCGCCGGCCCCCCAAGCCCATACCATGAGTGTTTACTGAGTGGCTCGTGACGTTTGAGTTGCGAAAAAGTATCAAACATAGGCGTTTAGTGTTGTTTGAAATTTTGAAGACGTTCGTGGTAGCGCATGAGTGCATTAAACTATGTTTCAAGCAAAATGCCAAGTCTTCCCAAGACTTCCGCCACGCATGTTTCACCTACATTTTCCACGTAACGCACATGTCGCGCATTCCAGTCGATACTTCTCACGTGATCGGACAGTATCACTCCTTTCGTTTTTAAATTTTTCGGCAACTGGACTTCAAAAGGATAACCTTTTTGCTGTGAAGTAATCGGACAAAAAAGGGCCAACCCCACGATTCCATTGTATTTTATCGAAGTCATGACCAACGCCGGTCTTAAGCCAGCCTGCTCTCTTCCACTCTGTGGATTAAAGTTTACATATACTATATCGCCTTTTTTCGGAATATACACATTCTGAGGATTAAATTACCATACTTCTCTCCCTTGAGATTCACCCCAGTCGACTTCCTTGTGCACATTCTCATCAGTCACTTTTATCAGTAGCTGATCAAGCGTGAGTTGTGATTTTTTTATAACAAGCATTTGATCCTGAAGGTTAATTTCAACATTGTCGCCCTGAACAACCCCTATTTGACCTGCAAACGGAGCGGGAATCCGAATCGCAAGACTGTTTCCCCATTTAGTGATGTTTGTCTTCATAGCACACAAAGTTAAAAACTATTTAAATTATACAATGTATATACAATGCTTTCAAGCAAAAAAACGCCGAGACCATTTAACTCGCCACACTCTTCCTTTTCATGCTCTAGTGTTGTTTGAAATTTCGCGGGCACGTTTTCTGTACGTTTTTGCGTACGTTTTGTTTGCTCGAACAGATACTTAGTGGGCAATCCTCCCCTTCCCAGGACGGATTATGTACACTATTCTGTACGTTTTCTGTGCGCCCGAACAGATTCTGTACACTATTGCGTAC
>CAYHQD010000005.1:0-22592 GCA_964358905.1 uncultured Candidatus Peribacteria bacterium | reverse complement strand
TATATCTTGCTGGCCGAAGCTCGTTTCCACAACTGGATTTATACCAAAATTTCTCATCATTTTGCTATATTCCTCGTATCTTTTTTTGCGCAACTCAAGTTTTATTATTTTTTCAGCCTGTGTTTCTACCCTGACTTCCCTACCATTCTGGCCCAATCCATGAAGCCTTGCAATTTCAGTACGAACAGCTTCCACCAACCGATTCAGCAAATTATCTGGCGTCTCATCCTCTGTTTCTCGACTAGGCCATAGCCTACCCAGTCTTTCCATCACCACACTTCGCATGTCTACTTCCATTTTTGATCACATTTGAAAATTCGACTTTGAAATGCAACTTCCACTAAAATGGAAGTTGTACGAAAGATACTTTTCTTTTAAAGAAAATGTCAGGTTTCACAACATTTTCGCTCTTTACGCAAATCTCCTACGTAGGAAAAATGACATGCGTATAGAATTGTTGCCTAATCCCACCGACACCTCTTTCTCGAGAGGTAGAAAAATGACATGTATTCCAAATTGTTGTATTATAAACGACCCAACATATTCATTTCACAACAAATAATGATGGTTGGCAAATCTCCCTCAAAGGAAATTTGCAATGATTGATAAAATCTTGTGCAATATGCTATTTTGCAGTACGTGTGCGGTATAGTTAAAAGAATTTGGTTGAAACTAGTTTTTGATTAGGACTTCTAGATTAGGTAAATTGGGTCTTTTTGTGGCATTTTATCTGCTCGTGAAGAGATTCTGCGCATTTTTTGTCCCAGTCTCAGTCACTCATGATTCTGCATCGCTTCATGCACGGCTTTTTTCATTGCATCCTTCGGCTCATCACTTCCCGTCCAGAGTCGAAACGCCTCAAAACCCTGGTTAAGAAGCCAATCCAATCCGGTCAGCAATTCGATATTTGCAGACAACGCCTGCCGTTGAAACATAGTCGTCGTATGAGAATACACCGCATCAAGCGCCAGTTTCGCATGTGTGAACACCTCGTCCGAGATCACTTTTGCATCCGATTCGAGTCCCAAAGAAGTACAGTTAATGACAATTTCATAATGCGGTGACCTGCCCGCCTCTTCGAGCGTAAGTACGGGAATTTTTTGTTGCGATGCAAATTGATCCGCGATGCCACGAATCTTCTCTACCGTGCGATTGCAGATTGTCACCATCGCACCGGCTTTGAGAAGTCCGTATACCGCCGCTTTCGCGGCTCCTCCCCCACCAACCACCAACACTTCAATCCCTTGAAGCACGTGCTTCTGCGCGTTTCCCATCTCCTTGCCTTTCATCGCATCAGCCCGTGTCAGCCGCGCTTTTGCCCATTTCGACTCTTTGAGCGCCCCCGCAACTCCTATGTGATCCAGATTGGTACCTATGAATTTTCCGCCTTTTTTATACACGCAAGATACCGCCTGTACGGTGGCGCCCGCCTCATCAAGCCCATCCAACAGCGGAATAATCGTCTCTTTATGCGGCATGGAAACGGAAAATCCTTCTAGCGTAGCCAAATCGAATTCACCCGCCTCGCATTTTATCTTCTTTCCCGCTTTCAACGCCTTCATAAAATCCGCCAACTCCTCCGGTAAAACATCATATGCCTCGCACTCGTAAGTCAACCCGAGCGCGGTAAACCCCGCATTATGCATAGTTGGTGAGAGCGAGTGCCCCGCCGGATGCGCCACAATCCCGAATATTTTTTTTATGTTTGCCTGCATGAATAGTTAAAAGTTGTAACTTAATTTTTCGCAGTGCATTTTATATACGTTACAAAAAAATGTAACTCGTAACACTTTACAAGTATGAAATTTGATTGTATAATATGTGGATTATTTCAAAAACTGACACAAAGATTTATGAAAACATACACAAAACTTCTTCCCGGTGCGCTCGCCCTCATGCTCGTACTCACCGTGCTCGTCAGTTTCAATTTCGGAGGCAGTAAACAATTACTTGGCAACATACGCGACAGAAAAGTACAGGTGGTACGCGCCCTACCTCCTTGTTATGATACAGATGTACCTGCTTCTTCCTACTTCTCGCCTATCCCGACAACTCCGCAAGCCTCTGTTCCCGGCAAAACTTCCGGCGACTATGGAACGATGGGAGTCACACTCAATAAAGACCGTTGCGCGGGAAACACCCTGCGAGAATACTACTGCGATACCGCGCGCCATCAGGAACGCGCGGACATAGAATGCGATGAAAGCGGACTTTCCTGTCTCGAGGACACAAACGGACTGGGCTACTGTGGGTAATGTTTTTGCTGGATTTTCGATAGAATATGTTGACATTTTGTCAACTTCGTTTATCTTGGCCGCACATGACACTTACGACGCATAAATCACACACACCGGAATTGCGTATACAGGCCGATAAGACATCGGAAGAAACTTTAGAATTACAACCCTGCCATTTACAGAAATCCGGTACCGTACGAGTAGCGCTGGCTATGTTACTCACCATCGCAGGTTCCACATGCATAGTCACAGGCGGCACAGAGGACGAAGGTGGCGATACGATTGAAGAAGACGGAGTGGAATCAAATCATCCGCCGGGCTATGAAGCTTTTGGTCTGCCACGCGGTATATGTCTTTTAGTTGATGGTGAATCTGGGTTTGATAATTTGCATTTTGTGGAAGGGGAACCGTATGCGGGAGTCGCATTCGATCAGTTGGGAGCGGGTCGAGTACGTATCCAGGCGGCACCGGAGTCACATTGGAAAGTCTTAGGAGTAGAAACGACTGAGGGACCATACGTAGAGGGTATCTTAGAGCGTGGAAACATCACAGGGATACTCTCTGATGGTGGAGTTACTTTCGCAGGCTTACACAATGAATACGCAGGTCGTCTGATCGCGCTCGACGGTTCAGTCGTACCGCATGGAACGGATGGTAGCGCTCTCACACTCACTCTAGAAGATTCTGATGATCCGGCATTTGATCAGCCAAATCGTACTCATTTCACCGGAGGACCATTCATAGCACATGGACTCATCCTTGCTCCCGATTCTGCAAAATTCGAACGATTTCGGGAAAAAAGCGATGAGAATAATTGGACAATTCCGGCTTGTGACGCAATGTATAGAGACGGACTTTTGGGGGACTTCTAACTTTAACCCCGCCAAGGCGTGGTGTGAGGGGTAAAGCTAGGCTTTATCACTGAATGAATTTGTGATATACTTTCATGATTGATAAAAGAATTGTAACCGCAATCAGACATGTTCAGACTATTCACCATCCCTGTCGCATACGCCGCTTCGAAAACATCATCCGCCGGCATAGGAGATGATCTCACGGGTATTCAGGAACTGCTTCAAACCGTACTACACCGCGCACCATATTGGATTGTGGGACTCATCGTGGTAATTGTGGCATTTATTCTTGCAAAGATTTCTCAAAAAATGGTGGCGGATAAAGTGGTGGCGAGATTGGATGAAGAACACCAGGATGTCGTGGCACTCTCAGGCAGAACCGCATTCATCACCGTACTCGTGCTCGGCCTCACCATAGGTATGAAAATCGCGGGCATGGATTTAACACCGATTATCGCGGCGCTTGGTCTCGGCATGGGATTCGCCATGCAAGGAATCATTACAAATTTCGTGGCGGGAGTAATAGTCGTACTTTCGCGACACTTCACGATTGGCGATTATATTCAAGTTGATGATCTCGTGGGAAAAATCGTTGAAATTCAGACGCGTGCAACTATTCTGCAAGCGCTCGACGGTACCAAAGTAATCGTCCCGAACGCCGACCTTTTTAACGGTAAAGTGACTAGTTTCACTTCCAACCCGTTTCGAAGAATCGAGGTAGTACAAAGTGTGGGATATGACGTAGATCTCACCAAAGCCTGCCAGGTCTGTATGGCCACTATGCTCACTCTACCCGGCATCTTGAAAGACCCAAAACCGCAAGTACTGATCACCGAATTCGACAACAGTTGGATCAATTTGACCCTCCGTTTCTGGGTGGAATCCCGCTCGAACTGGCTATCGGTAAAATCCGAGATCACACGACTAGGCAAAGAAAATCTTGAAAAAGTAGGCATGTACGTACCATATCCTATCGTACAAAATTATCGCTACCAGGGCGAAGATACACGCAAAGAGCAAGAACGATTGCTCAAGGAAAACTTCAATGAATTCGAAAAAATTCTCAAAGAACACAAAGTTGGAATCAATAACGTATCTTCCGTAAAACCAAATGGTGAAGAAAAACCCGGAAGTGAATTTTTAGCGAACAACGGGTGAAAATTGGCCCAGATACGATGCGCTGGATACGATGCGCTTGACAACATGCGATGATATTACGCTATAATAGAGGTGACATAACCCTCTCTCATGCGCTTCTTTAGATCGCTCGCAATTTTCAGCCTCGGTTTCACGCTGTTCACTCAGAGCGTATTTGCGTATACGTATAGTACGGTGTACACGGGCATTGGTACGGTAGATGTCACTCCTACAGATGTCACCATGTCGCCCATGGCCGCCACCGCTCCTTCTGAGACTCATGCGGCACTCGTTGTGAGTGATGAGACGCTTCCAATCGACTACGAAATCTCATTTACCGTAGAGAATATCGCGCAGTTGCGCACCGGTTCTCCAGCCAATCCATGGGAAGCGCCATGGTTCGTATTCGGGTACAAAGATGATGTTTCCGCAAGCGGCAATCCCGATCAGACTTTCACCTACCTCATCCTCAAACCGAATGGTTTCGGACTCGAACTCGGTGAGTCGCTCACAGACAACGATCAAAATTTCCTTTGGACATCTACGGTTGGAGATGACAGTTACGATGTTGGAGTGGCATATGATGTGATAGTACGCTCTGAAAGCGGTGTGATCACCGTGACGATTGATGATGTTCAGAAGTTTTCATTTTTTGCCACGGATGAGCACCCTCGCACTCTCACCCTCGACGGCAAATTCGGCTTTTACACCGAAGATGCAACAGTGAGATTTAGCAATATACAGGTAACCACTGAACCTGAACCTGCTCCTGAACCTGCATCGGAGCCGGTGGTAGTAGCTCCCGTAGAACCCGAATCAACACTCGACACCGACAGCGACTTACTCACAGACAGTGGCGATAACTGCCCTACGATACCCAATGTAGATCAGCAAGACTCAGACTCCGATGGTATGGGCAATGCATGTGATCCCGATTTCGAAAATCCGGCATCCGCTGTGAGCGGTCCAAGTAGCGGTGGTGGTGGTGGTGGCAGCAGTGGTGGCGGTGGAAGCAGTGGAGGCGGTGGCTACAGCGGGTACTCGCGTTATAGAGATACCCAACTTCAACTTCGCCTATTCTCAAATAATACTAGCAACGATACAAGCGCAAACACCAGTTCAACTCCTGTTTCTCTCACCAACGAAGAACCCCTGCCTCAACCTCAAGTGGAAATAGAAGAGAATACGGTCGTATCGGAAATTATCATTTCGCACGATAAGAAATCTGTGCGCAAGAAAAAATCAAATGCACGAGAAAAATTCGAGGCTGAAAAGTCGCAGAGGATTGAAAGACAGCAAGAAAGAGTAAAGAGGATTGCTGAGACACTCGAGATGATTGAGAGGATTAGATAGCTTCGAGAGAAGATTAAGTTGTCGTTGTGACTTTGTGCTGGAGGGAGAGGGGAGATTGCTCTGCAATGAAAAAAGCCCCCCATGATAAAACGGGGGGCTCTTAATGCAACCGCTACTTTTGCTATCAGCAGGAAAATAAAAATTTGGTTATCCCGCTGAGCAATATGGTAAGCAAACAGATGCATGTTCTTTCTGCCTTGTTCCGGTCGTGTTTTCAGTCTGACCAGGACCGCCCATTGAGTGTACTTTTCGAATGTGATCTCGCCGAGGCGAGAAAATGGGTGAAAAATACTGAGCAAAAGTGTGCGCCTATCGATGCAGAGAATTACTTCTCCACACATTCCCCTATGGGGAGATGCAGTCTTTGAGTCCCTTACGGGATCAAAGAAGAAGATAGGACTCACAAAGCAGAAATTGTTTGTGTTTGGGTATTGATTTTTAAAAGAGCAATGTTTATCTTTGGCTTTGTAGGAAGTTTCTGGAGGAAGTGAACATTTCTTTTTGAAGTGTTCAGAGCATTGTAACCGCATGAATCCTCAAAGTCAAACTTTTACTACTTGAACGACATAATAAATCATTTTGTAATAATTTTTCAGCCATGGAAGTTAGAGCGATAAAAACAGCTAAGGTCACTGGAAAATGTGATATAATTACATTCACACTCATGCACGTCAAAGACGTGTTAAAAAACTTTCATTTTGATTCGTTTCCCGAGCAAAGCATACTTGTTATCAGCGGAAAAATCCTCGCAATCGCACAGGGAAGAGTGGTGAGTATTGATCAAGAGGGGACGTACCGCGGGCAGACTTTAGAAAAGATAGTGAAAAAAGAAGCGGACACCATTCTTACAGAGAAAAAGGGCATGTTCATGACGATAAAAGACGGTATTTGCATCCCCAATGCGGGAATTGATCTATCAAATGCGCCGGAGGGCACTGCAGTATTGTGGCCGGACAACCCATGGAAGTGGGCTGTGCAAATCAGAAAGGAGATTGCAAAAAAATGGAAGGTGAAAAACTTTGGTGTAGTAATCGCGGACTCGCGCATCACCACACTGCGCAAAGGCACCACGGGCGTGGCACTCGCCTGGGAGGGATTTAAAGGAGTGGAAGATCTGCGAGGCACCGTGGATCTTTTCGGCAGGAAAATGCGCGTGACACACGTGGCCACTGCGGATAACCTCGTGTCCGCCGCACTACTGGTCATGGGAGAGTCAAATGCGTGTACTCCGCTCGCACTCATAACAGAAGCGCCCGTACAGTGGACGAACGAAAAAACGAATCCGAGGGCCGGAATCATGGCGAAAAAAGACGATTTGTTCTCTTCATTCTAAATGATACCGTTCAAGACGGTACGACCTTAAAGCTCCTCTCTCAAAGGCTCTAAGTTTGCCGTACTCATGCCGCTCACGTCTTCATCGGCTCCCATCGCCACGATATGTCCACCGGTGATTTCATCCAAGCCATCAGAGATTTCCCCACTTTCCACTCCCGCTCCAAAAAAATTCCCTTCTTCATCGTTCTCATTTCCATGCGGTGCCAATTCAGGATACATAAGATCCAATAATGCCTTTCTCGTCAACTTTTGGGCAGTGCAAAAAAGCTCCGACGCTAGGCCATACCCGGGGATAAATTCCACTCCAAATCCCTTTTTACCGGGCTGATCAGCGGCTTCTCCAAGTAAAGCACTCATAAATGGTAGATGCCAAGCCATGCTTCACAAAGTTAGGAAATGACGTATAATATACTAATCCTTCCGTGAAATTGTGCAAGGTTTTTTTATCTTTTCCTTCTCCATCTCCGGAAGTATTTGAATGAACTGGCCAGATGGAGCCAGAAAACTCTTTTGAAAAACTGACCGAAGAATGAGCCGCCAGAAAGACGTTTATGATAATGTAGAAGTGCTACTTCGGGGTAGTACACCACCTTCTTGCCCGCCTGATGCACCCGTTGGCAAAGGTCAAAGTCCTCCATGAATAAAAAATATCTCTTGTCAAATCCGCCAAGGTAGCGCCAGAGAAAATCAGTACGCCCCATCATCGCCGCCCCCGTAATCAAATCCACTTCCTGCACCTTGTTGTGGTCGAAATCATGCATCAGATAGGTCTTGAAACGCGACTTCCACGGCTCAAAATGATGCAAAAACGTACGCTTGATAATCAAATCCGTAAAGGTCATAAAACGGCGACAGGACTCCTGCACCGCCCCATTATAGTAGACGAGTTTTGGTCCGAGCAAACCAACATCGGGATGTGCCTCGAGATAATCCACCATCTTCTGCAGGGCATCCTCCGTAACCGTCACATCGGGGTTATGAATAAACACATATTCACCCTTCATCTTCTCAAATCCGAGGTTATTCCCCGCACCGAAACCCACGTTTTTCTTTGATTCTATGAGTATAATACGTTTCTCCCGCTCCGCTTTTTTTAAAAATTGCACGCTCTCGTCTTCCTTCGACGCATTATCCACGAAAATAATTTCAAACGGGAAATCGGTCTTCGATGCCTCAAGCGCCGAGAGCGCCATGCGCGGAAAATACTTGTGGTTATAATTTACGATAACCACGGATAGCACCGGCACATGTCCTACGTTTTTTTTCATCTATAAAACAACCATATTACGCAGGGTATTCTGGCATAAAAAGAAGCTTGCTTCCAGATCATTTGTATTGCCTACAGCTTATGAAATTCTGCGAATATGTCAAAAAAGTTGACTTCATTCTTTGAAATGAAATATACTGTGCGCACTCACTTAACCCTAATCATTATGGTCGCGCGCACACCTGAAACGGCAAAAAAAGATTCAAAAAAAATGATACGTACATTCTACCTCTATCTCGTCACGGGGATTACCATTGTGATGATTCTGATCGGCAGTGTGATGTTAGTAAATACCGCGCTTCAAACTTATGTGTTTAATGTTGGAGGATATGATGTTTTTCCTTACTATGAATGCGATCAGCCAAAGTTCGTAGGTGAAAAACAAATAGAACGGACAGAAGTTGAGAAGTCCGAATGCAATAAAAATGCTGAAGAACGCAGTAAAAATCAGACCTCAAACGAACGTCGCAGAAGTGTGAGTTATGCAATCTCCATGCTCCTCATCGCACTCCCGCTGTATCTCTATCACTGGAGAGTGATTCAAAAGGAGAATAAGTAATCAGCCTCTTCTAAGGATTTTTATATCCGCTTTATTCTTTTTGCGTATGAGATTGGTTTTGCCGTAGACAAATTCATCCGGACCGATGTCTTCACCGACCGTGATACCACCGCCCACCATGGAATTCGAACCAATGGAGATACCGGGCATGAGGCAGGTTTGCACACCCACGCGCACATGGTCGCCGGTGACTAGACCGAGCTTGGTGCGATTTGTCTTTTCACCCTGCCATTTGATAGCACCTTCATCGAGGCGCAGATTTGCGGTGATGGCGCCCGCTCCAAACGACACGTTCGATCCAATGACAGAATCGCCGATATAGTTTGAGTGAGTCCACACATCATCTTCGAAGTGGGAGCGGGCGACCTCGGTTGCGTAGCCCACCACACATTTTTTACCTGTGAACGAATTACGCATCAGCGCCTGATTACCTACAATTGACCCTTCGCCGAGATAAGCCGGACCCTGTATCACCGCATTTTCAAACACTTTACATCCCTCATCTATCAGCACCTCGCCTTTTATCGTCGCACTCGGCGCAATTTGAGCGCTGCTGTGCACGAGCGCATCGCCTTTTTTCACATAATCCGCATTGAGAGCCAGTTGATCCATACGCCGTTTAAGCAGATGTTCATCGAGCGTCAGCACATCCCACGGGAACTTGAGCGGTTGCCAAAATCCACTATAGTGAGCCATCACGACATTCATGCCCTGAGAAATCAGACTATCGAGCGCCACTTCATAACGATCATCGCGAGTGGTTTTTGCGCTGGACATGGCTTTGTAAAGCAGATCATAACTCCTGTAATAATGCACCACTATATTCACAAAAGAACTCGGCTCCTTGCCTTCACCGGGCTTCTCCACGATACCATCTACACGTTTCGCGTGTCCCAGTTTCAGATAACCTCCTGGAAAGTAAGAAGGAACCTCGTACCCGAGCAACACAACTGAGGCGATAGCCGAAGGAGTGTTGCTTTTCCCCTCCTCTCCCCCCCTTCTGTAATTCCCCACAACACCAGCCGTTTCCAGTACGGTGTCAAACGCCTCCTCCTCCACCACATCGTTCGCCGAAACAATCAGCACATCGCTTTTCGCACAATGCGCCTTCGCACTCATCACCCCTCCCGCCATACCTTTGATTTTCTCGGATTGGGTGACAAGACTTACGCGGAGTTTTGAGCTATTTCGCTTGATAAACTGCGGAAGAAATTTCACGATGCGCGCGCTATTGCACGTGTTGCCCACCACCACGATTTCTTTCACATCGGGTAGCGCACCGATCATCTCCAATTGCCACTCCAGGAGCGGCTTTCCACAGAATGAGAGGAAATTCTTGTCCGGAATCGGTTTCACGCGATTTGATTGACCTGCGGCGAGCAAAATAACTTTCATGGATGGTATGAGAGATAGACAGGGCGCAGTGTAGCACAGAACGCCCTATAGACACAATTCCCAAAACGCCTTGCATTATTATATTCTTTCGTTAAAATCGGGGCGCTGCGCCTCTAAAAAAGGTGTGGCACATGGTGGTAGGGGCCGGTGTTCAGGCGAAAGCTTGCACATCGGCTTTTTTTATCAGTTCTTCGTGAAGTACTTGCAATGCTTTCTCCTGATCTTCACGTTTGATCAAAAACTTGACCACCAGCCCACCGTTTTGCTGTGCGGCAGTAGAAAGAATATTTTCTCTTTTCAATATCGAAGCGCCCCGTGCGAGCACCTCAAGCGAATTCATATCATCTCCAAGACAGTAAATCATCGCTTGGTCTTCCCTCGTTTTCACAACGGATCCGGCATCAATGCCTTTCATATACCGCTTTAATTTTTGAATTGCCAACTTGCCGACTTCTTCATTGAATGTAAAAGTCACCGATGCATCAGTCGTATATATATCCGCAATACCATATTGTTTTACCAAATCAGTTAGGTGCGACATCACACCTTCATGGTCGGCCATAGATTCAGATTTGATGGTAATAACGGTCGGCACATCTTTTATGGCAATCAACTTTGGTTCCGCACACGATACCGCTTCTCCCCTCTTATGTATCAATGTGGAACCCGCACTTCTATCCTGTGGATTTCCCACCACCACTTCTATGCTCGCTCTACTCAGTAAACGCATTGCGTCAGGATGCATGGCTTTTGCATTTGCTCCGGAGGTACCGAAGGCTTCTACTGCAAGTGACGCACCCATTTCTCTTACGACACGTGCATCCGGACATTTTCTCGGATCAGCTGTACGAATAGTAGATTGCTTGGCAATAAATGGTAAACCCTGAGTCGCCACCGCTACAATTGACGCGGCCACATCGCTATATCCTCGACTTTCCGCGGCACCGGGTAACCTACCGGGTACAACACATACGTGGGTGTCCGCAGAGAGCAAAGCAACAATTGCGTCACGCACCTCTGCAATCACCCTATCTGTGATACGTACATTTTCAATCGCCTTATTCGGATTTCTGCCAAATATTTTTTTCTGGATCGGCATTGTATTCAGTCGCACCGTTGTATCTCCATCTGGCGCAAGAAGTACATCATAAAGAGCCGCCGTCAGCTCTTCACCAAAACCGGTGAAAGAAAAAATTGAACCGTCATCCGCTGAGAACATATGATCGGCACCTTGTGAAAAAAATCTGTTTTCATGCCCGATATGCCGCAAAGTAATTGCTTGTCCCACTATTTTGTGAAGATGCCCAAACTCTTGCTCTATTACCTCTTTAAGAGCCGCATGGTGCGGATTGTCAGCCATTTTAGTGTCGATAATGTGCGTGAAAAACGCTTTGATAGATTCTTGAATCCCATACGCTATAATAGGATTTCCATCCTCCCGATCTTTCACCAATTTCGCTAATGCGATAAGATGTGTCGTCGTATTAAAACCCACGTTACCCTTCTCAACCTCCTGATGATTAAAAATAGCAGTTGATAAATCGGAACTTCGCGCGGCGGAAACGACCAGTGCAACCTTCTTACCACTCTCGGTAAGGCCCTTTACAAACCCCACATTCTCCTCAAAAAGAGTCGCGTTATCGCCGCCGAGTTTCACCACCACCCTTTCAGCGCTATCCACCGCTTGCCATCCAAAATCGATATCAGAGTCCATAGAAAATAAAAATGAGTAGAGGAGTTTGACGAGGGATGTATTGTAAGCCCTTTTCTCAACTTGTCCAGTAGTTTCGTAGTTTTTTGTAACTTGTCCGTATTCTTCGGGTGAGTTAGGATACGCATATGGACATCCTCGCAGAGCTCTACAAAAAATTTAATGTCACTCCTCTCACTACTCCTGCGTGGCAGATTTTTCGACATCTCAGTGCATTTTGGCAACACTTTGCACTGCATAAACGTACATGTGATCGCACAGGAAAAACCATTATCTCCGTTTTCGACGCGGACTGCCCATTCCCCGTGTGGCACAAAGATGAATGGATGGCGAACGCAAATCCTCCCACGGCCGAGTATGATTTCAGCAAACCGTTTTTCGAACAACTCTGGGAGCTTTTTCACAAATGTCCCATCGCACACAATATCGGCACCAACAATGAGAATTGCGAATACACCGACGACTGGTGGTACAGCAAAAATTGCTATCTTAGTCATTCGGGATTCGAAAATGAGGATACATATTATTGTTTCCGAATTCTTGGACTGAAGGATTGCCAGTTTTGCGTGTTTTCGTTCAAGTCGGAACTTTGCACTGACCTCATCAATTCGACCGGGTGCTTTTCCACAACATTCGCTCTAAATTGCCGACAATGCAGGAATAGCGCGTTTTTATTCGATTGCCGCAACTGCGCGGATTGCCTTTTCTGCTGGAATCTGCGCAACAAACAGTATTGCATTATGAATACGCAATATACGAAAGAAGAGTACGAACTGGAACGCGCAAAATACAACTTTTCTTCGCGCGCGCATTATGATCGTGCCCGCAGTACGTTTTATGACATACTCAAGACCAAAGTATGGTGGCGAGCCACATTCGAAGAGCAGTGCGAAAATTGCCTTGGCGATCAAATCGAAAAATGCAAAAACTGCGCCAACTGTTTTATGCTGGAACTGTCGGAAGATTGCGGCAATTTCCTGCGCGGATACCACTCGAGAGATTGTCTCAATACGCTTTCCAGTTTCGAGAGCGAGCTTTGCTATTTTTCTTCGCTTGCACAAGATCGCTGTTATGAAATCCGCTTTTGTCACGACGTGGTACAGTGCAGATATATGGAATATTCGATGCATTGTTTCAAATGCGAGTATTGCTTCGCCTGCTCTGGGCTCGTTGGAAAAAAATACTGCATTTTGAATAAAGAATATACACCGGAAGAATGGCATAGGCGCGTAGCTGAGTTAAAAGCACATATGAAAAAAGAGAAGGATACCGCCGGCGCAGTGATATATGGACAATTCTTTCCGGGCCACTTCGCGGTGATTTCTTACGATGAAAGTCTTGCGGGATTTTTTTGGCCACTCGGCGTTGAGCAACAGAAAGAATTGGGATTTCGAGTAAAAGTTCGGAGTGAAGAACCTCACGACGGATATTCATCGCCCAGCGAAATTCCGAATTCCGCTTTTGATGCGGATGAAAGTATATGCAAGAAGAATTTTTGGGATGAGACGATGAAAAAACCGTTTCGCATCACGCCCTTCGATCTGCAATTTGCGCGCAAAAATCGCGTGCCACTTCCGAATTCGTATTATATCCGGCGCATAAAGGAGAATTTTTCGCTTATTTTTTTCAACGGCACCCTGCGCGAAACCACCTGCGCCCTGACCGGAGAGAAGATTATGACTGCGATACCTCAGGCGTTCGACGGGAGAATAGTGAGTAAAGAGGCATACGAAAAACAAGTTATATAAGTATGCGCTTCAGATCGTATACAGATACTACCGATACATTTTTTCTTATTTTATACGTTTCTTGCCCCGGGTAGATCACGTATCCTCGCTTGCATCTCAATTCTTCAAACGACAGCCAAAAACCTTTATTCACACTTGGACTTAGCGAGTATTTGATTTCGATAGCTATTGGAGCTTTTTGCGGAGGAATAAGTACAAGATCAATTTCATTTCCCGAGCCAGTACGATAGAAGTACGATTCCCAGGTTGATGGCAGAAAAGCAAGTATCTGCTCTATCACAAAACCTTCAAAAGAAGCACCCGCGATAGGATTGCTCAGTAAATCTTCAATTGTAATATTCTTAAGTAATGCGTGTAACAAGCCGCTATCACGGAGATACACCTTCGGTGATTTGACAAGTCTTTTCTTGACATTTGCATAATACGGCTGCAGTTGTCTCAGTATAAAAGTGTCATGTAAAATATCCAGATAGTGCTGAACTGTGGGAGCGGATACGCCAAGACTTTTCCCAACCGTACTCGCATTCCACAGTTGCCCATGCAAGTGTGCGCACATAGTCCAAAATTTTCTCAATTGCAATGCGGGGACCCTGATCCCCAATTGAGGAATATCACGTTGTAAATAAGTGGCAATAAATGATTCCCTCCACTCAAAACTACGAACAGAGGAGGAAGCTAAAAAACTCTTCGGGAAACCACCTCTCAGCCAAAGTTTCTCGTACGATTCTTTTCCACCTATTTCATCTAATGTCAGCGAACTGAGTTCGTGATAGGCGATACGTCCCGCGAGCGTTTCAGAAGCCGTCCTAATAATATCCGGAGACGCAGAACCAAGGATAAGGAATTGCCCGTTCCTCCGCTCTCTATCCACAAGTGCCCGTATCAAAGAGAATAACTGTGGCATGAGCTGAATCTCATCAATGATGATCAGCTCCTCCTGATGTTGAAGCAAATACATTTCAGGATCAGAAAGTTTATTCACATCTGATGGCAGTTCCAGATCCAGATAGACAGTCTTTTTTTTATATTTTTCCGCTATGATTTTTGCAAGCGTCGTCTTACCCACCTGACGAGGGCCGAGTATTCCCACGACGGGAAAATGACGCAGAGATTTTATAATTTCACGTTGTAACGCTCTTTGTATCATGTTTGTATTTTAAAGGATAACCTTTTGATTTGCAAGGTTCGTATTTTGCAAGCATTGAGAAAAGAAACTATTGCAAAAAACTGTGGGTGTCATCCTGTAAGTATCAGCGAATTAGTTTCCATTTATGAAAGAATGGGGAGTGGAGAAAGTAGAGGAGAAGAAGCATACGAGAAACAAGTTATATAAGTTGGAGTAAACTTGGAGAAGAAAATCGAATATAGCATGATCAACTTCAATACCGCTGAAAAAGTCGTATATGCCAAAAAAGCATGCAATGAGGAGCAACAGGAAGTTTTGAATGTGGTAAACGCACATCTCAAAGTAAGCATGGAGTTAAAAAGAAGAATCTCGGATGCATTTGTGATAGATGTTCACAGGCAAATAAGTGAAAAACTAAAAGGATCCGTGACGGAACCCAATTATCAAGCCGGACGATACCGAAGTGTGCGAAATTACATCGGCGATCCGTTCACCGATACAGTCACCTATACATTCCCCGGACCGAAGGAAGTTCCGAAACTGATGAGATCGCTACATCGCTTTATTAATTCAAGGACAAAGTTGGATGGTATTTTAATGCCTGGCATATTTCATTTTCTCTTTATCGCCATACATCCTTTTGTAAATGGAAACGGAAGAACCGTAAGAGTGTTGGAAGATTTTTTACTCAAAAAGGCAGGCTACAATCATCAGAATCTTTATAATCTTTCACAATATTATTACGAAAATTTGAAGCAGTATCATTATTTTTTGAATCATGGCAGAGACATGCATGATTTTACCGGATTCGTCGAATTTCATCTTGAAGGAATAAAAAAGATGCAACAAAACGTGTTTAAAGAAAAAATAATCCTCCAACGAATTGATAAACTCCACTCTCTTCCATCTTGGAAGACAATGGATACGCTGGATAAAAAGTTACTTCATTATCTGGTGAACAATGAAGAGCTCACCATCAAAAAAGCCTTAAAATTATCCTCAAAAAAACTCACGGCAGAAGCTATCCGTTTGAGATTTAAAAAATATGGAGAGTCGGGCATTTTGCAAAAAATCGGAGACTTTAAGAATGCAAAATATGTGTGGAAAATGAGGTAACTTCAGCTCACCAACTGAAGCATGTTTTCCATACTGCTTTGGCCGACTTTGAGCGCCATGGCGATGCGCTCGCCGTAGCTGATCGAATCACCGAAGAGATAGCCGCTATACGGAGTTGATGCGGTTCCCGGGGAACCTGGTATACGCATTGAAACGTCGAAAATCACGATGTCTTCTTTGCCCTTAAAAGGAGCAACTGCTCCTTGCAGTGCAAACGGTCCCGTGATCGGGCGGCCAAGTTCTTTCGCCGTGGTGATCACAAATTGCTCAGCCATTTCACACACTTTTTGAATGAGTGACTCTTTGATCGTGCATGCCACATGTCCCGTCTCTATCATGGAAGGTTTATAACCAGATTTCATCAGAGTGGTTTGAGTTACGGCGTTGAGACGCAAGAACCCGTCCAGGCTGGTCTGACGACGCATATCGGTACCCATGAGCTCCACTTGTTTCAAAAACGGACAGTAGAAAAAGTTAAAATTCACCTGTGCGCCGATAATGAATTCTTCGATCACCGCACGATCGAGATCTTCTTCTTTCACCATACCCTGAGCGATCATCTTTCCCCCTATATCAAAGTACTCCGCCGTATTGGTGGCTATAAAAAATGCGCGTTCATAGCTGCGAATCGATTCGTTTACTTTCACGATGAGCGGAGGGCCTTTTTCTTGTACGAAATGATGGTCGAGTTTTTCTTCAAGCAATCTTCTCCCCTGCACATCACCGCCTTTTCTTATAATTTTCGGCATATGTATTCCCGCCTTCTCAAGTAGCACGTACTGATTCATCGGTTGATCACGCTCTTCGAGTTTCACATAGTCACGATTACCGAAAATCGGTACAAAAAAATCATTCTCAATCTGTTTGAAATCGCAGTAGACCCAAAAATAACGATTATGTATAAAGATCGTGTTGAGTTCACGCAGTTTCTGTTGAATCTCAGGCTTCACGATATCCGCAAAAGAATCCACTTCGAGCACCTGATCCACACAGCCGATATTCTGGCCGAATAGTCCCTGGCGGGAACGAAAAAATTTACTGTAGGTTTTTTCACGACCCTTCTGACATACCGCAAGTGTGCGGAAACCAAATTTCTTCGCTCCTCGACATACATCCAGCGCACTGTGACCGCCAAGTACACCGATCGTAAGTTTCGACATATCATATCCTTTGAGCACTTCCTGAATTTTGGCGAACATTTCAGTCATGGTGGATTCTCGAAATTAGCTTCAATTTAAACCAAAATTCACAAAAATCACAAGGATAAATCGTTTTTCCGCGGCGAAGGCAATGAGCTAGCCGAGCACCGTCTCGATCTTACCGGCAGTGATAGCCTCCTTTATGTCGCGGGCGATGCGACGTCCGGTAGACATCGGCTCATCGTAGCGAAGCCAAGTGTACGGAGAACCGTTGATATACGGATTCGTGCCCGCGACAATCCGCGCGGAGATTTCAAATACGAAAAAATTCAAATTCGGATCCAAAATCATCTCCAGACAGAAAGGACCGAAAAGTCCGCCATTCACGAGTTTTTTCGATTGTTCCACGGTGCGTTCTCCCATTTCAAAAATTTCCGGCAGAAGCGACTCCCTGATCACAAGCGGGATATTCCCCGTGATCGTATATGAGGTTTTTATCCCTACATCGAGCTGATCCTGCGCGGTAATCCTCCCTATCGAATCGGCATTTGATTCATAGCGCTTATCGAAACTCATCACCTCCAACTCACCGGTGAGACGTGAATAAAAATAATGCGCGTAAATCGGCACCCCTACGATATATTCCTGAATCACATACCCGCGTTCGCGCTGAGGATACTCCTTGATACGTTGATAAAATTCCTCGGGATTATTTGCGATAAAATACCCGTGTCCGCCTCCCGCTCCGTGAAATTTGATAATCACGGGGCAATTGATATCCTCGGGATTCTTAAAAATACGCGGCATCTTTACACCCGCGGCAAGCAACCATTCGCGCTCCTTCGTACGGTCAGACTCCCATTCGAGGATACCCTTGGTGCCGTAATGCATCATAGTCACCTCCTTCACCCGTTGGTGACCAAGGTATGCCACAAATGACCCATGTGGAATCATGATACAATTCGTCTTCGCCAGTTCTTTATCCACTTTGAAAAATTCCTCATAGGATTCAATCTCTATAATTTCATCCGCCACCTTAAAACTCTCGTATGGCCTGCGCTTTCCCTTGGTACAGATCGCCACCGTGTGGAATCCTTCATCTTTGGCCCCTTTGAGAATCTGCAGAGCGGTATGCGAAGCCAGAGTGGCGATTTTGTAATCCTTTATGTTACGTGAGGTAGCGGACATTGGTTCTATAGATCAAGGTATTTTTTGTATTGTAAGGCAAACCGACCTTTTTCGCAAGAAAATTCGTAAAATTTCAGTAAAATTTCGAGCTACAAAAATGTGAAATACCCGATTGACCCCGACTTTAGTACGGTTTTGATGGCCTGCATTTGATCTTGTTCACGCTTCGGGTGAGCAGTCCATTGTTGGTCGGTGGTTAATCCGGCGCCGATTTGGAGCATGCCTTTTTTATACATCTTTAAATAGTCCTCCGGAGTGGCATACACTTTTTTCTTAAATTCATCGGCAAATTCTTTCGGTAATTCTTTCATCTGCGAACGCAAAGGTTTGTAATATAGACCATTCATCCGCTCTTCATTTGTGAATGCGAGTGAAGTAACTTTTTTATTCTTGTCGTATTGCACATAAAGTAATCTCAAATCCTTGTATACTGTTATCTCGCCACCCATGAGAGTCTCCGGCGCAAAATAACATGTTCCGTGTTTCATTTCATTCAACCATTCATCGAATGTGAGCACATTGCTCGGAATACACATCCACGCAAGCGTATCGGTTTTTCCTTGGCCGAATCCGCTTGAATATGCGTACGCAAGGATTCCTTTCCCGTTCACATCCGCATATTTTTTATCATACAAATCATAACGCGCGGTCAGCTCCACGGAAGCCGAAGTCGTATCATAGTAACAAGGTTCGAGGATCTCACCTGCCAGGCACTTCAGTGCCTCCCCGCCCCCTTCATGCGGAGTTTCATACAGCACCGCGAATGCCATATCTCCATACACCGCCACCCAGTGGACATACTCGGTCGCACCGAACGCATGTGAGAAAAGCGCCTTCCCGCTCTGCGCAATCGAAACCTGCAAAATACTTTTTCCTCCTTGTTCAGTCACGGCTATGCGGTACCTCCCGTCGTAACAGGTCCCTTCCATAGTTGTCCGCGGTTTATACTTCATCTCCTTTTCGGGCACGATTTTCTCTTCTTTTATCACCCCTTCCGGCATCTGTACGTACACATAGGCGAACTCCACTTTCGACACCGGTTTTTTCACCGTACGCGCGATACCCGCTTCGAGTGTTTTGTCATCGAGAAATTTCAACGATTCGATAAAACCCGGCAGTTTTAGCGTGGTCATTTGATCTCTTTTCTCAAGACCTTTGATTTTCTTTACGGGTACATGGCAATGTTCACCGCACCAGTTTTTCAACCACTCGCGCGCATACAGACTACGCGGGTGAAGCTGATTGCGGATTGCACATAATTTCTTCATTTCCGAGACATTCTTTTTGTTCGAGTCGAGTTTCAAACGTTTCACATAATCGGCAAAAAGACCTTCATTCATATCGTTGAAATCCCTAAAAAGAAATTCGAAGTTTCGCACTGTCGCTTTTTCCAGCCAATTCGCATGTTCGGAAGCCGTATAATACGCCTCAAGCACGCTCGGACTTCGATCCGCCATCGTCTCCACGATCATCCAGTAATGTTTGCAATCGGACGCTTGCACCACCGATGTAGTGACACCCATATTGTCCACCACACCGCTCAGGATTTCTTTATACCCTCCTTCAATTACCTTCGGTTGAAAACCGGAACACATCTCTTCCCTGAAATACTCATCGCCGGTTTTACAGTAAAGGCAGGGCATGAAAGTCTCTTAGATATTTCTCAAAATTTTGATGCGTTCCTGGATGGGAGGATGTGTGGCGAAGAGGCCGGAAAAAAAAGATTTTTTAAGTGGGTCGCTGATGAATAAGTGGGCGGTGGCCTTCGATGCGGTTTTAAGTTCATTCGGGTCACGGGCGATTTTTTCCAGCGCGCTTGCGAGCGCTTCGGGATCGGATATGAGAATCGCTCCCGTATGATCTGCGAGAAATTCACGTTTACGCGATATCGCCAGTTGAATGACCATCGCGATGATCGGAGAAAGCACAGCGAGCACCAAGGCGACCACTATGATCACGGCACCCGCCTTGCCTCCACCGCGCGAACGATTTCCATGACCTCCGTAAAACGTCGAACGTAGAAAAAAATCCGACATGAGCGTAAACACGCCCGCGAGAATAATGACGAGTGTCTGCAGACGAATGTCATAATTTCCCACATGCGACATCTCATGCGCGAGCACCCCTTTTAGTTCGCGCTTGTTCAACTTTTCCAAAAGTCCGCTCGTCACGGCGATCGCGGCATGTTTCGGATCTCTCCCCGTCGCAAACGCATTTAAAGCCGGCGAATCAATCATATACAACGCAGGCGTTGGGAGCCCTGCGCTAATCGCAAGATTATCGACAAGAGAATACAATTCATTGTTATCTTTTTTCTCTATCTTCTTCGCGCCACTCACCGCAAGCGCAATTTGGTCACCGGAAAAGTACGCGATAACACCGTATAGTATGGTGAAGACACCGGCTATCGTAAGACCGCTCGTCGCATCTCCGTAGTACGCCCCAAATACATAACCCGCCACCAACACCACCACTGCGAACACACCGAGCAGGAGCATGGATTTGAACTTATTCGCCGCAACATGTTCGTAGATGCTTTTCGATTTCATTCCCTTGGATTAAGCTCGCGCAATACACTCCGCACTACATCGCGATCTTGATATTTTTTCTCTCCTCGGCATTATCAGTCTCGAAGAATTCTTTATTCTTGAAGCCAAACATACCGGCAAAAATATTGCTTGGGAATGTCTGAATCTTCTCATTCAAACCTTTCACCGCGGAATTATACAAACGACGTGAACCCTGGATCGCATCTTCCACGATCGCGTATTCTTCCTGTAACTTCAAAAAGTTGGTATTCGCCTTGAGATCTGGATAATTTTCCGCCACCGCAAAAAGTGATTTAAGTGTCTCCGAGAGCGCATTTTCACTTTTCGCCTTTTCCGCCGCTCCCTCCGATTTCATCGCACTCGCACGTGCGATAGTCACCTTCTCAAGTAGTCCCGATTCATGCTTCGCATACCCCTTCACCACCTCCACCAAATTCGGAATCATATCATAACGTCTTTTCAACTGAACATCCATACCCGACCACGCCTCCTCCGTATGAAGTCTCGCCCTTACCAGACCGTTGTACATCACGATCACAAATAACACCAACACTGCAACGATGCCTATCAAAACAAAAAGTGCGCTCATATATATGTATTTAAAAATAAAAACCGTCAACCAGTGTTGCACAGTATTACAGAATTGATTCTTTTAGTAAAGCATCTTTCGAGATAAAAATTTCATGTAGAAAGATAACTAACCGAAACTATTACACGAAAGTTTCGATTAGATTGCAATACGATCGAATGTTTTTAGTTGAGAAAAAGCAAAGCAATCACACCGATGAATATTCTGTAGAACGCAAACGCATAAAGCGTGTGAGTGCGTAAGAATTTCATGAGAAACGCTATTGTGAGATAACCGGAAACAACTGAAGCGATAAGACCTGAGAGAAAAACAGTCGGAGGCGGCAGAGAGAGTGCGCCTTCCACGACATCTTTACCGGTAAGCACCGCCGCTCCCAAAATCGCAATGGATCCCAATATAAACGAAAAACGCGCCGCTTCCTCACGCTTCATTCCCATAAGCAGTCCCGCAGATATCGTCGCCCCGCTACGTGAAACGCCCGGTATAAGTGCGAGCGCCTGCATCACACCTATGAACATTGCCACAAAAAAATCTCTGAAAGGATGCTTTATATTTATTTCCGCAAGCGCATACTTTTTTTCTCTTGGAAATCGCTCCGCTATGAAAAACAACAATGAAAATATAATCAACGTATACGCCACCATCCGCGCATCTCTAAATGTTTCATCAAGCAGATCGCTAAGCAAAAATCCCACTATCACCGCAGGTATGGTACCGAGTACAAGAAGTACGGCCATACGAAATCGGCCACTCAGCATGTCCCGTATGATTCTTATAAAATCTTTCCTGAAATACATGAAAATCGCCAGCAACGTTCCAACATGTAGCACCACATCGAATGAACGCAATTTCTCTGCATCCAACGCAAACCACGTTTCAAAAATCACCAAATGCCCCGAAGAGGAAATCGGTAGGAACTCCGTTAACCCCTGTACAATCCCCAAAATAATCGCTTCGAAAATGGTCATAAAATTGCATTAAATTCGCGCCCCACATTACAAGTATGATCATTTTTTATCAAGCATTCTCCATATCTTTCTCTGCACGTAACAACCCCGCAACACGCTCACGTAATTCTCCTTGAATTATTTTTCGCCGCCGACAATTATGCACTAACTTCCCTTCGTGTGCCATAAATTTTTGGCACGAACCAACGCGATTTTTCCATCGCGCCAACGCACGTCAGTGAGTTTCCTTCATTTTCATCTCAACTGCACTGACGTGCATGGCATGTGCAATGTCGTGATGGTGCCTGCAGAGCGGCGCGATCAGGTTGGGTAAGTGGTTTT
>CAYHQD010000004.1:0-25011 GCA_964358905.1 uncultured Candidatus Peribacteria bacterium | reverse complement strand
GTTTTTAACTTTCTGAGCTTCGTCAATAACCACCAGTTCATATCCGGATACGAGTTCCGAAAGCTCTTTTGCCGATCTGTTTTCCAGCAGTAGGGAGTCTTTCGGATCATCTCCCTGCATGTACAGTGTGCGTGAGAATCGAGATAGGATGGATTTTATAAGGGTTGTTTTGCCTACTTGCCTGGCACCGTAGAGCACTATTATAGGCTTTTTGCCTATATTTTCACATAATTGGTCGATAATGGTTCTTATATAATTCATGACCATAGTATACAATTTATATACCTAAAATAGCAAGTATATATTTGTTTTATATAAGCTTAGCCAAAAAGGACCCCGACTTGTTGGAACCTTTTTTTGCTCTAATACCTTGCGAAGTGGGCGAAGGCTTTGTTGGCGGCGGCCATCTTGTGGGAGTCGTCACGCTTTTTTATGGCGTTGCCTACACCTTCGGCGGCTTCCATGATTTCACCGGCGAGCTTCTCGGCCATAGTCTTGCCCTTTTTGCCTTTGGCGGATTCGACAATCCATCGGAAAGAGAGCATCTGTTGGCGGCGAGGAGTCACTTCAATCGGGATCTGGTATACCGCTCCCGCGACACGTTTAGGTCGCACTTCGAGAGTGGGTTTGATATTCGTAATTGCTTGTTCGAATGTTTTGTCCGGAGTCTTCGCACCACGTTTTGCCATCTCGGCCAATGTATCGCGGAAGATACGACGAGCCGTACCTTTCTTTCCCCTGCGAAGAATATAGTTGATAAATTTCTCCTGGAGTGGAGTGGAATTGACGGGGATGTAAGTGCGAATTTGTTTCATGAGATTTTGACTGTTAGATTTGGTCGGAAGGATGCGAACGAGCTTTTATGCTCGTTATTTTGTTGCTTTAGGCCTTTTTGCTCCGTAGAGAGATCGGCCGCGACGACGTTTGTCCACACCTTGTGCGTCGAGAGTGCCGCGGACGATATGATACTTAACTCCTGGAAGATCTTTCACACGGCCTCCACGTATCATAACCACTGAGTGCTCTTGCAGATTATGCCCTTCTCCCGGGATGTAGGCGTTTACTTCAATACCGTTGGTGAGGCGCACGCGGGCGTATTTTCGAAGAGCCGAGTTAGGTTTCTTCGGTGTCATGGTGGTCACCTTGACACATACACCGCGTTTGAAAGGCGCATGCTGTGGTACGATTTCATTGTTCCTCAGGGTATTAATTCTATATGAGAGAGCACGTGCACGATTCGAACGTACTTTCTGAGAACGGCCTTTTCTGACGAGTTGATTTACGGTTGGCATAAGAGTCAGGATAATCTTTTATTATAGAGTGCACTTGGCTTCCCCTCGTGCATGGCTGAGCGAGTCTAATAAGTTATGCGGCAAAAAGCAAGGTTTTTTTACTCTTCTAAGCCGTTCATCTTGCGATATATGGCATCGACTGGGATAAGACGACCGATGATGACGTTCTCTTTTAGTCCGGCAAGATGGTCGACTTTCTTCGTTGTAGCCGCCTCTACGAGTACGCGGATTGTCTCCTGGAATGACGCGGCAGAAAGCCAAGAATCGGTTTGTAGCGCGATACGTGTAAGTCCGAGAAGCAGACGTTCGGCCTTCGCCGCTTTTTTGAGTTTCTTGTTTGTATGTTCGAGCTCGATCACATCCACGATTTGCCCAGGCAAATACCCTGTATCTCCCGGTTCCACGATTCTCACCTTGGAAAGCATTTGACGTGCGATAATTTCGATATGCTTGTCATTGATGCTCTGTCCTTGTGACGCGTAGATACTTTGTACTTCGGTAATGATGTACTTCTGAACCGCATAAATACCTTGAAGTTGCAGAAGGTCGCGCAAGTTGACGTGGCCCGTGGTAATAGGTGTGCCAGCGGTGACTTCTTGATTGTTTTTCACCTTCAAGCTTCTTCCCTGCGGTACTTTGTATGATTTGGTAACCGCACCGTCGGAGCGCAGTTTCACCATCACTTCATTGACATCCACCACTGTACCTGATTCTTCGGCACGGAGTGTTTTCTTTGTCTCCTCATGTTTTGCGATGACCTGTTTCTCACGGATTTTCTCACCTTTTTTTACCACCGGTTCGAAATCTTCCTCGAGTATGTAGGCCTTTTCCACGGGTTTCTCGGAAGAAAGGGTGAGTTCGGTCTTATTTCCCTTGTGGCTTACTTTCACCACTCCGTCTATCTCGGCGAGAATTGCGGCCGCTTTTGGAGGGCGAGCTTCAAACAATTCCTCCACGCGAGTAAGACCTTGGGTGATATCTTGTCCTTCACTTGCGATACCTCCCATGTGGAACGTACGCATCGTGAGCTGTGTACCAGGTTCACCGATGGATTGAGCGGCGATGATACCCACTGCGGTTCCTACTTTGATCGTTTCATTTTTACCGAGATCTCTTCCGTAGCATTTTTGGCAGATACCATGCGGAGTAAGACAAGTGATGACCGAGCGCACTTTTACTTCGTTGACGTGATGTTCTTCCACGAGACGGAGGATGTGTTGATCCATTTCCACTCCTTTCTTTACGACAACTTCGCCGGTTTTCGGATCTACCATTTCCTGTGCGAGTACTCTTCCGTAAATACGTTCTTCGAAGTCTTCACCGATCTGTTTACTCTCTTCACGCGTGATATGATGCATGGATTTTGAACCGCAATCCACTTCGCGAATTACCACATCTTGTACCGCATCTACGAGACGACGAGTGAGGTATCCGGCTTCAGCTGTTTTGAGCGCCGTGTCGGATTTGCCTTTACGTCCTCCGTGTGTCGCGATGAAGTATTCGAGGATTGAGAACCCTTCTTTCAAGTTTGCTTTGATCGGAAGTTCGATCGTCTTACCGGCCGGATTTGCTACGAGACCTTTCATACCGCAGAGCTGAGTGATCTGTCCCCAGTTACCGCGTGCGCCGGATTCAATCTGATAGAAAATGTCATTTTCTCGGTCAAACGCTTCGATCATTTTCTTGGAAATGTCGGACTTCGTGCGATTCCATATGCGGATGGCGTTGTTATATCTTTCGTCCACAGTGATGAAACCCTTCCAATATTGGTTGTTGATCTTGCGTACGATTTCGTTCGCCGCTTCCATGATCTTCGTCTTTTCGGGAGGGACCAACATGTCGGAACTTGCGATACTGATACCCGATTTGGTAGCGAATTTAAATCCGACACGCTTCACTTCGTCGCAGAACGCCGCAGTTATTTGCTCTCCGAGGCGGTCATAAATTTCGCTGATGAGTGATTTCAATTTGTTCTTGGTGATGTCGTCGTTGACATAAGGCATTTCTTTTGGAAGGAATGAATTGAAGATTAAGCGTCCCACGGTGGTCTCGATGATTACACCTTTTGGTCGCGCTTTGATTTTTGAATGCAGGGTTACCGCTCCCATACGATACTGGAGTATAGCCTCGTTGATATCGGCGAATATTTTACCTTCTCCTTTTTTACCTTCGAGCATTTGCGTGAGGTAATAACATCCGAGAATCATGTCCTGGGTAGGGGTGATGATCGGTTCTCCGGCTGACGGTTTCAGTACGTTATTGGTGGCACACATGAGAGTTTTCGCTTCATCCTGAGCCTTTTGAGAAAGCGGTAGATGTACGGCCATTTGGTCTCCGTCGAAGTCGGCATTGAAGGCGGTACATACGAGTGGATGGATTTGGATTGCTTTACCTTCGATGAGAATTGGTTGGAAGGCCTGGATACCTAGGCGGTGAAGAGTAGGTGCGCGGTTGAGGAGTACGTAGCGGTTCTTGGTGGCTTCTTCGAGGATATCCCATACTTCGCGTTTGTTGAGTTGGATGAATTTTTCCGCACTCTTAATATTATGCGCGTATCCATCTTGGATAAGTCTTCCGATGACGAATGGACGGAATAGTTCGAGCGCCATGCTTTTTGGAAGACCGCATTGATTGAGGCGAAGCTTCGGACCGACCACGATAACGGAACGTCCGGAGAAGTCCACACGTTTGCCGAGCAGGTTCTGGCGAAAACGTCCTTGTTTACCTTTCAACATGTCCGAGAGTGAACGGAGTTTTCGTTTGTCGCCAGAGTTGAATACGGTTTTGCCCTGACGAGCGGAATTGTTTATGAGGGTGTCGACCGCTTCTTGGAGCATACGTTTTTCATTTCGGCAAATAACTTCCGGCGCGCCGATACTCATCAATCTCTTGAGACGATTGTTACGATTGATGACACGTCGATAGAGGTCGTTTAAGTCGGAAGCCGCGAATCGTCCTCCGTCGAGCTGTACCATCGGACGCAGATCCGGTGGGATGACTGGAAGTACGGTGGAGATCATCCACTCTGCTTTGATACCCGCTTGCAGGAGCGATCCTGCGAGCTTGATACGCTTGATCAGTTTTTTCTTCTTCTGGCCGGACGCCTTTTTGAGTTGTCCTTCGAGGTCGGATACCATCTTTTCCAAGTCGATTCCGGAGATGATTTCACGGATCGCTTCGGCACCGATGCTCCCTTTGAACACATGCCCGAATTTCATGGACATTTCACGGTATTCCAACTCGGAGAGGATGGCGGTTTCCTTTATCATCTGTAACTCTTGGCGTGCGTTATCGGCTTGTTCAGTCAGGCGACTTATTTCCGCTGAGTGAGATGTCTCGAGTTCTCTCAATTGTTTTTCCGCGGCTTTGTTCCCTTTTTTCACTTCGGCTTCGAACACATCCGCCGCACCTTTGAACTCCTTCTGAATTTTCTGTTTATGATTCTTGTATTCTTCCTGGATTTGATTGAGTACTTCTTCTTTCGCTTTTTCATCCACTTTCGTGACGATGTAGGAAGCGAAATAGATCACCTGCTCGATGGATTTGATCGGGAGATCGAGAAGCAGACCGATACGGCTCGGAGTGGAACGAAGGAACCAGATGTGTGTTACCGGAACCGCGAGACGAATATGCCCCATGCGTTCTCGGCGTACTTGCGAACGTGTGATTTCCACGCCGCATTTTTCACAGATAACTCCCTTATAGCGTATACCTTTGTATTTGCCGCAATAACATTCGTAGTTCTTGGTTGGGCCGAATATCTTTTCACAGAAGAGCCCGTCTTTTTCCGGTTTCTGCGTGCGGTAGTTGATCGTCTCGGGTTTTTTCACTTCCCCGTGTGACCAACTGAGGATTTGTTCCGGCGAAGCTATGGCGACAGAGATCGCATTGAACTGTACCGGCTCCTTATTGTTTTGCTGAAAGTTCATAGAAGTAAATTATATTTGTAAAATATTATACATGCTCTTCGTCCGGAGCCTCAGCGTCCGGATCAATATCGGGAAGTGGTTCGTTTACCGCATCCGGATCAGCCGCTTCGAGCGCTTCCATTTCCTCGGCGGTTGGTTCGAACTCAGCTTTCTCTATTTCTATTTGCTCTTCCGGACCTTCCAATTCTTCGAAGCCCGCACCTTCCAATTCAGCGGTCTTTGCACCTCCGGTATCGGCATTATCTCTACCTGCGAGTTCGGCGATTTCGCTCTCCACTTCCACAGATACAACCGGCACGCCGTCCTCTTCTTTTTCAAGCAGTTCGTTTGCTTCTATCACTTTTGCGAGTACGTCTTCTTGTGTTTCAATCAATTCGACATTAAGTCCGAGACTTTGTAATTCTTTCACAAGGACGTTGAAACTTTCAGGTATGCGCGGTCGCTTGATCAGCTCACCTTTGACGATGGATTCATATGCTTTTGCACGGCCATATACGTCGTCGGATTTGATCGTAAGCATTTCCTGAAGGGTATGCGCCGCACCGTATGCTTCGAGTGCCCACACCTCCATTTCTCCGAATCTCTGTCCTCCGTGCTGAGCTTTACCTCCGAGCGGTTGCTGAGTGACCAGCGAGTATGGACCGACGGAACGCGCGTGAATTTTGTCTTCCACGAGATGGCTCAATTTCAGCATGTAGGCGATACCTACTGTGGTTTTGTGATTGAACGGTTCACCTGTTGTCCCATCGTACAATTGAATTTTACCGTCCTCGGGGAGTCCTGCCGCCTTGAGCATAGCCACACTTTGTTCGTTGCTGATACCGTTCAGCGCCGGAGTTGCAATACGTATACCCAACTCTTTTGCCGCCCATCCGAGATGCGTCTCGAGAATCTGACCGATGTTCATACGAGAAGATACACCGAGCGGATTGAGCACCACATCCACGGGAGTTCCATCCGGCATGTATGGCATATTTTCCTCCGGTACGATGATGGAAACCACACCTTTGTTACCGTGGCGTCCCGCCATCTTGTCACCGACCGAAATTTTACGGGTCTGAGCGACTGAAACTTTTATCTGTTTGATCACGCCGGTGGAGAGTTCATCTCCTTCTTCACGGCTGAAAATTTGTACATCGACGATCTTACCTCCTTCACCGCCGGGGAGTTTGAGAGAAGTATCTTTCACATCTCTCGCTTTGTCACCGAATATGGCGCGAAGCAATCTCTCTTCCGCGGTAAGTTCGGTCTGTCCTTTCGGCGTGATTTTTCCGACGAGGATGTCGCCTTCTTTCACATGGGCACCAATACGTACGATACCATCTTCATCGAGATCTTTCAGGCGGCCTTCACCGACGTTCGGGATATCCTTGGTCATCGTTTCAGGTCCGAGTTTTGTATCGCGTATGTCTACCGTAAATGTTTCTATATGTACGGAAGAATAAAAATCTTTCTTAAGCACTCTTTCGGAAATGATCACCGCGTCTTCGAAATTGAATCCGTTCCATGACATGTAGGCGACGAGCAAGTTTTGTCCGAGTGCAAGTTCTCCTTTATCGATGGCCGGTCCGTCCGCGAGTACGTCTCCTTTTTTAAATTTGTCTCCGCGATTGACGAGGGTGTGCTGATGAATCGCGGTACCTTGGTTTGATCTTTGGTATACGCAGAGTTCGTAGGTTTTTCTGTTACCGTTATCGTACAGTACGGTAATATGTGAACCGTCTGCGCTGATGACCGTCCCGCTTTCCTGCGCAACGACGATCTGTCCTGAACTCTTCGCCGCTACTTCCTCCATACCCGTGCCTACGATCGGTGCGCTCGGTCGCAGAAGCGGAACCGCCTGGCGTTGCATGTTCGATCCCATCGATGCGCGCGTGTTGTCATCGTGTTCGAGGAATGGGATGAGAGATGTGGTGATGGAAATAATCTGCTTTGGCGAAATATCTATATGGCTGATGTCGTTGACATGCATCATGCCTGGTTCGCCGTTTTGTCTTGCGGAAGCACGCGTCTGTACGAATTGGCCAAGCTCGTCGACTTCGGAACTCGCCTGTGCGATGATGAGTACCTTCTCGTCTTCGGCATCAAAGTATTCTATCTTTTTCCCCATGTATGCGCGTACGGGAATTTCTTTCATGCCCTTCATGCGCGCGAGCGCTTTCGCCATTTTTTCATCAATCACTTCGCCTTCTCTCACGAGTATTTTTCTTCCGTCTTTAATATGCTCGCGCGCAATTCTGCCCGCGGCGTCTTTTCCATTGTTCGGCATTTCGTGAAGCACTTCTCTGAAAGGCGTTTCGATAAATCCGTATTCGTTTACTTTTGCGTAAGTTGCCAGATGAACCACGAGACCGATGTTTGGACCTTCCGGAGTGGCGATCGGGCAGATACGTCCGTAGTGAGATGCATGCACGTCGCGGACATCGAATGATGCGCGTTCACGTGATAGACCTCCTGGACCCATCGCAGAGAGACGACGCTTATGCGCGAGTTCCGCGAGTGGATTCGTCTGATCCATGAATTGGGAGAGTTGCGATGATGAGAAGAATTCCCTGAGTGCCGCAGTGATCGGTCGAGAGTTTATCAATTGAGTCGGCGTCACCGTGTCGAGATCCATCACCGTCATACGGTCCTTCGCGATACGTTCCGTTCTCAGTAAGCCCACACGAAATTTATTCTGTACGAGTTCACCCACCGAGCGCACACGTCTATTTGCAAGGTGATCTATGTCATCTGGCATGACCTGTTTATTGTTCAGCGCGATTAGATGTTTGATGATGAGTACGAAATCGCTCACTTGGAACACGTGATTTTTTCTCACGTTTTTCACATCGAGATTAAATCTCTTATTCAATTTGTAACGCGCCACGGTACCCATGTCGTATTTCTTGTAATCAAAGAACATGGATTCGATCAGCGATTTCGCATTTTCCGGAGTCGCCATATCGCCGGGACGAAGTTTTTTGTAGATACTCTTCAGTGCTTCTTCCACCGTCTTTGACGGATCTTTTTCGAGCGTATTGAGGAGGTAATTTATCTCTGTGTTTGCCGCTAATTCATTTTTGAAAAGTTCGAGGATTTTTTTGTCGGTATCAAATCCAAATACTCGCAGAAGCGAGGTGAGAGGGATCTTCCTCTTCCTGTCTATTTTCACATGAATAATACCGCGTTTGTCCGTCTCCACTTCGAGCCAGACTCCGCGTTTCGGGATAATTTTTGCAGTTGCAAACTGAGGAGCCGCGGGATTGAAGGCGAAGAATACACCCGTGGAACGTACGATCTGTGATACCACCACGCGTTCGATACCGTTTACGACAAATGTTCCCTTGTCGGTCATAAGTGGTACAGAGCCGAGGAATACATCTTGCTCTTTAATTTCTCCACTCTCTTTATTGATAAGTTGAACGTGCACTTTGAGTGGTGCTTCATACGAAAGATTTTTGCGCTTTGCGGTTCTCGGATCATATTTTGCCTCTCCTATTTCATGATCGAGAAAATGAAGTTCGATTTTTTTATTGGAAAAATCGGTGATCGGTGAAATCTCATCCAATAACTCTCGTACCCCTTCATCGAGGAAGTTGTGGTAAGAATTGAGCTGAACTTCGATCAGGTTCGGAATATTCGCATCTGCGGGATCATCTACGAAACACACTCGCCCGTTTTTCATGCGGGGGAGGTGCGGGATTTTTTTCTTTTCGACTACCTTTTCTTTTTGGGCTGTTTTTGCGGTCATGTGGAGATAATTAAAATAATTATATATAATTTCGATTCTGCGCAAAATCCACGGTTTTTGTGCAACGAAGCTGTCTATTCTTTTTCTTCGTTGACCTTAACCCGTGCATAACACAATCGTATAACCCCTCTGCCTCGCAGAGGATAGGTATCTTGCCAAATTCCTTATTGTAAAGCGCACACAAATGTCACGCGCGTGATTCTACGTATGACTTCTCTTCAAGTCAAGCAAATTATTTTTCCACGATTTCCACTTGGTACGGATGCGCGGGTTTGAAGAACACCGATGCTTGTGAAGGAGATTCTTTTCCCAGTAAGAGTAAGGCGGTGGCCACGAGTGCGAAGAGGAATATGCCTATGAGCATCACTTCCACGAGCGTGAAGGCTTTGTTGTGCATGATTGATCTATATTAACGGTTTCATATTTTACTCCACTCATTCATATTTGTACAAGAAAGAAAAACTCCCATGTAATGGAAGTTTTTCAGTTTCGAAGGAGAATGGTGGCATAACGGCTTTCTCAATTATGGCTTTGCGGATGTATTTATTTTCCCAGGTATTTTGCGCAGTACTCGATTGAATCTTTCAACTGTTTCACTATTTCTTCGTCGTCCCCTATGGCAAGGAATTTAGAATTTGCTTTTATGGAAACAGCTCCGCGGTAGCCTTCTTCCGAGAGTTTGGTGAGAAAGCTTTCCATCGGCAGGATCCCATTGTGCGGCAATTGTCCGCCTCGTCCTTTGCTTACGTTCGCGAGGTGGATATGGACGAGAAATTTCATGAGTTTTTTGAGCGTGATTATCAGATCTTCTTTGCGTTCGACAATTCGATCGGTGGCGAGGCATGCGTGTTTGAATTTTTGCAGTTCCGCAAGATTGTTCATTGCATGCTCCGGAATGAAGCCGAATATGGTTGTAGCTGGTGCGTTTTCCAACGCGATGGAAATTCCCTCATCTTTGCGAATTTTCGGAATTTCAGCGCGGTACCAGGTGGCGAGTTTTACATCGAATATTCTTGGAGCTTGTACGATGATAACTTTACAACCGATTTTGTTGGCGAGCTCTATGCATTCGAGGATTTTTTTATGCGCGGAACCTTCCGGTACTTCGAGTGCGAGTATGGGCAGTCCGTATTCTTTTTGCAGTTTGTTCAGATATACGGCGTTCTGCGTGTCTACACTCTTTGGATCTATATCGAGATCTACACCGTCAAAACCCGCTTCTTTCGCAAGCGAGAATATTCTATTGAGACCGTACCCCCTGAGGGTGTCTGTCGAAAGCGTGATTTTCATTTATGATTTATGTTTGTGTTGCCTAGAATATAGTAACAAACTTTGGAGTTTGCAAGAATAAAGTGAGTGAGCGGTAGCTTTTTTATCGTTTTACTATTTTATAATTACTGCGCCAGATTTTGATTTGGTAGCTCCTTTGGTGGTTTCTATTTGGAAAGAGTCTTTTGCTTTCAGAGCGATTTTTAGCACCAGTTCGAATTTTCCACTGATACAATTTACTGTAGGTGATGCTACCTTGCCATTTACATAAGCTGTAAATTTCGGTGAATTGAGGAAGGTAGAGGTACATGTCCCTTTTATTGATTTTACGCCTGCTGAAAGCTTTGTAGTTAGTGTTGGGCCGGTTGCGGCGGCAAGTGCCGGAGCTGGTTTAGGTGCCGGAGCAGGTGGGGAGGGAGCAGGAGCGGGAGCAGGAGCCACCTCGTTTGGTAACTCGGTGCTGGGTAACTCGGTGCTGGGAGCAGGTGCAGGATCAGCGGCTGGAGCCGGGAAAGGCACCGCATTTGGTATAGCGGTCACAAGCGCTCCAATGTTAAACAGCGAATTATTGTCCGTCTCATTTGATTCATCAATATCATCAAAGTTAGCGTATCCTGAGTCATCCACCTGTGCCCATAAGTTAAATCTTTTATTCGCTTCATTTGCATTGATGACCAGTGTGTCGAAGATAAGTTCGATGGACTCATGAGCGTTCATGCGCTGAATCTGTTTACTTAATTTGCCGTAGCGTGGCTGTCCATATTCATCGAGTCCACGTAAGTCCGATTTGTTGTGTGCAAACGTGGTGAAAGTATGTTCAACCGGTATATCACTGTCGTTGAGGATGGTAATAGCAGGGTAGTAGCGATCACCGTCAACTTGTATAAATCTTGCATATGTCGCTTTAAGATTTGGAGCGACAGGTGGGACTGTGACGACTACATCGTTGAAGAGGTTTGGTGCGTAATTGTTTCTTTCATTTGTTTCTACAAATCCGTTCTCCGGATCCACAATGAGTGAAACTTCATTTCTTCCCACATTGAGTTGATTACCAGAAATCGTAACAGGTACTTTTGCGTTGTTTACCCCATCTGCGAGATCGACTAGCAGTCTTCGTCTGAAATTGTTTCCAATTACCAGGTCAATTGGAAGATTTCGCACGCTGTGATCCATATAATCGGCATTGACGTAGTCGTTGTTGCGGACGGTAATTTCGAGATCGAGAGTTTCGCTCGTGTTCATGTGCCACGCGTTATCTTGATATACTACATTGACGGGCTTGCGTCCTACGAAGTCGACGAGGAAATCAAAGACAGGTCTATCGAATGGCACGTTTTCTCTTGGAATTGAAAAGGTTGAGAAATTATTATTTTCATTCATTTCGCTTACTCTTTCATATCCATCCACTCTAAATTTGAGGAGAAACGGTCCATTCCCCGTGTTATCAATAAGATATGGAGAAACTGTCGTTCCAGTAGCCGCTTCACCAGGAGCAATACTTCGTATCATGATCCCAGACTCAGCATGCACCATTTGATTTGTATTAGGGTCGCGCATCCACCTCGATTGATCCTCGACAATTACATAGAATAGTCCCGGATCTTGAGTCCCGGTATTTCTAACTGTTACATAAGGCAAGAATCTGTCTCCTCTCTGAAGTTGCTCCGGTGCTACATCAGTCCATCCATTTTGATCGAGTCTTTTTAGCTGGACACTCTCAAGTGAAAGTTCAGGCATAGGTAGCGGTTCATATTGATATGCCCCCTCCGCCATGACGCGGATATTATTGAATTCTCGCGTATTATTTCTTTCATTTGATTCTTCAAAACGATTATCCGAATCAATCGATATTGTCACAGGGTGAGTGCCTATGCCGAGTTCTCTTCCTGTGAAACTCACCTCTGTCTCCATCGATGAATCATTGAATGTGACATTGACGTTTCTCGTTACATTACCGGCTTGAATTCTTACCGGCACATTTTCCACTGTGATATTTTCTCCCCTCCCTACATAGTCCGCGTCATCCAATCTTAGTGAAAATCGAATCGTGTCCGCTTGATTGATTTCCCACGTTCCATCCATCTGTACTACATTGTGCGGCACCCATCTGAGACTATAAGGAAGATAGTCGTGAGTCACAGGAGTGAACTGAATTCTCTGTATCGGTATCTCAGCATTGTAAAGATTATTTCCCTCATTTAATTCACTTGTACGTTCATATGGATCCACTTTCATACGTAGATTGAAGCGTTCGCCGGCGCCAGTATTACCACGTAGTACGAACGGACTGATCGTAGTAGCGGTGACCGTTTCATTGACTCCTACTCCGCGGAACATTACTCCCTGAGTTGCATACCGAATAGATCCATCATTGTTTACTCCGGCGATCCGTGTACTATCCTCGATATCCACGTAAAAAATATCGTTTATTGGAGCGGTACCAATGTTGCGTACCGATACGTTTACATAAAATAAGTCACCTCGTTGCAAGTCGGCCGCCGCGACAAGAGTTCCACGGTTATTGTATAGTTCATATGTGACATTGCTGATAGTTAGGTCCGGTATAGCTATCTGGCCCGCCGCTCCAGCTTCCATTACACGTATTGCATTTCCTCTGACAGTATTATTTCTTTCATTTGATTCCGCTATGGCGTTTGCAGGGTCAGTTACTACATTGACTGCGTGTTCACCGATAGCTAAATCAGCTCCACGTACTATATAATTAAATGTGCCCCGTCCATTTACGAGATTGACAATTGGGCGCGCCACTTCTCGCCCATCAATTTGCAATGCTACTGTGACTGTATCATTTACCGGGTCGATTCCGTTTACGTAATCAAGATTTCTTACGCTTGTTTCAAGTGTGAACTGAGCGTTTCGATTGATTTCATTCGCATTGTTTCTTACGATATTTTGTGGAGTCATTCGTGGTTTATCTGCGAAATAATCCTTCGTTGGATTGCGCCAATCCACATCGGTAATCGGTGTTGAAAAAGAAAAAATGTTATCAATTTCACTATGTTCGGTGACTGTATCGTATGGATCAGACGTCACTCTCCATTCATGATTTCCTCCTTGGGAGCGGAGAATGAAATCTCCTATCGTTTGTATATTTCTTCTTTCACCCGGTGCAAGATTTTCAACCAATATTCCCGAGGTGGCAAATGTGATCGAGCCATCAGGATTCCCTCCTACAGCCGTAGTAAGGTCTTCTACGTTTACATAAAATCTGTTGGAGGCTTCTTCTCCAGTATTTTCTATGGTGACGACCGGTACGACTCTATCTCCTCGTATGGGATTTTGAATTTCCTGTGCTAGATTATCCGGGTTGAGATATCTCAAAGCGGTGATCCTGAAATCCGGGAGTAAGCCATTTTCTACGCTCGCAAGCCTGATCGGGCTATTGAAAAATATATCTTTGAGCGAGGTGGACAATCCTACCGCCACAATCGCAATTACGAAAACGAGCCCGAGAAGTTTTTTATTCATATTGTTATTTTTTTATTTTTTTTCATCATAATAAAAATTCGTTAACTTTGCAATTCATTAAGTTAATTCCGCCCAGCCAGGTATAGACCCATGACCCACTCCGGGAAAGAAGGGAGGGATCTTTTTAGGAGGAGAAAAAAAAGCTAATTTTTTAAATAATTCGCTCTTGTCCTCCCATGTATGGGCGGAGTACTTCGGGGATGGTGACGGAGCCATCGGCGTTTTGGTAGATTTCGAGTATTGGGATAAGGATGCGCGGCGTGGCGATGCAGGTGTTGTTCAGCGTATGGCAGAATTTTGTAATTTCTTTGCCTGTCACGCTGTCTTTTTCTTTATAGCGAATATTTAGGCGGCGTGATTGAAATTCATGGAATGTGGAACAAGAATGTGTTTCGCCGTAGGCTTTTCGTGAAGGCATCCAGGTTTCGATATCGTTTTTATAGACTTGGCCGCGGCCGATATCGCCGGTGCAGACGGTAACTACCCGATAAGGCAGTTTCAGGTCTTGCAGTACTTCTTCCGCGTTTTTTAGAATTATTTTATGGAGGCGGGCGCTTTCTTGTTTATCGTTTTTGCAGATCACCACTTGTTCGACTTTTTGAAATTGATGAATGCGGTAGAGTCCGTGTGTGTCTTTGCCGTAAGTTCCAGCTTCGCGGCGGAAACACGGAGAAATTCCGGCGTAGAATTTTGGTAATTCCTCTTCGCGGAGGATTTCATTCGAGTGATAAGAGGCAACCGGTACTTCGGAAGTGCCTATAAGATATTTCTCATCGCTTTCAATCCCTTTGTCGCGTTCTTTCTCCACCCCCACCGAGTACGCTTGTTCTTCTCCTCCAGGAAAATATGATGTTCCCATCATCGCTTCGTAGTTGACGAGGATCGGAGGCGCGAAAATGGTAAATCCTTTTTTTACCAGCTTATCGAGGGTGTACATGAGAATGGCTAGCTCGAGGCGCGCGCCGTCACCTTTGAGAAAGTATGTGCGTGCTCCCGCGATTTTCACGGCGCGCTCAATATCTATGATATCCAGTTCTTTTCCGAGTGTCACATGATCGCGGGGCTTGAAATCAAATTTTGGCAACTCGCCCCATTTGTACATTTCCACATTTTCCGTATCGTCTTTGCCGACGGGAGTTTCACTGCTCACTGGGGCAGGGACGAATAACATCAGTTGATTGAATTCTTCCAGTACGGTCTTCAATCGTTCATCGAGTTTCTTTTCTTTGTCACCGACTGTTTTCATTTTTGCGATTGCCGCTTCTTTTTTATCACTTCTCATTGTTGCGATTTCTTTCGAAGCCTTGTTTTTTTCCGCCTTAAGATTTTCACTTTCCCCTATTAACTCCCTCCGTTCATCATCCAATTTAAGAAGTCGGTCGAGGTCAACTTTGCAATGTTTCTGTTCACAAGTTTTTTTAATCAGGCTAAGATTTTCGCGGATGAATTTTATATCAAGCATATGGGCTAGGTTAAAAATGTGATGGTATTATTCTCCCGCAGCGATTAGTGCTGTCTTTATTTCCGCGAATGAAGGTACGTAAAGTTTTTCGATGAGAAGGCCGCCTCTGTCAAATACCGCTACGGTCGGTTGCGTGAATATCGCATATTCTTTTCGCAATTGTGTTTCGACATCAAAATCCGCTTTGAGAATGGTTGCGCCTTTTGGAAGCGAGGCTAGATTCATGTTGATTGAAGCGTCGAGCTCCGTGCATGGTGCGCAAGAAGATGAATGGAAGAAAATCGCTACGGGAGCGAGTCCTTTCAGCTCTGCAAAAAGTTCCGGCGTGTAACCTACGTATGCTGCGGGAGCGAGCACTACTTCTTCTTCCACTGTCTTTGTACTGCTGAGAGAGGTCGGTTCGGCCAGTGGTTTTCTTGCAACTTTTTCTATGATTTCCACTTCAGCTTCCACTTTATTTTCGATTTCAGTTGGCGCTCTGTTTTCTTCTGTCTTGCCGCATCCGTATAAAATCACTGGCATCAATACAAGTGAGAAAAATAAAAATATCTTTGTGGTGTTCATAAGATGTGTTTTTTAAATTAACATGGACCGATCGGTTTCACACTTCTCAATTCGAGCACTTCCACGGAATAATATGTCTTGCGGGGTTGTTCGCCATTTTCATCCGGAGGGATGGAAGTATTTATGTCGGATTTTTTCACAATTTGTATACGCGCCGAAACTTCGATTACGCGCGCACTGCATTTTCCGAGCATTGTTTTCAGTTCATCCTCGGAGCCTCCGTAGTATACTGGAAGATCATTCCACGATTTGATGGTTGCTTTCGACACGATATAGTTTATGGCTGCGTTTGGCGTTTTCGGAAGGTCGAGCACTGCTTCGCCGCCGACTCCGCCCGTCCATCCTTGACTTACGTAAAATACCGCGTCTTGCGGTTCCTGCGTGAGTGCGAATTGTTCATTGAATTGCGGCATCGTTTCGGTGGAAGAAATATCACTCGTATTTTCCTCGGTTTGCACCTCGGTTGCAAGAGGGAGTGAACTACAGCCGGCGAAAATCAGTGTCGTTGCGAGAAGAAGCGCCACGGTTAATTTTTTGGGATGTGAAACGGTTGAGTACGCTGTCATGTTAAAAAATTATTTATTATTACGGTTGAATGCTTTTTTTGCGGATGCGATTCTCTCTTTCAGTATGTCCAGACATATATTGTTTGATTCCACTTTGAGCGCGTTTTTGAATAATTCCGGCACGGATTTTTTATTTTTACTCAATATGCCGAGACTGACGCAGAGGTTTATTCGTACGAATCCGTATACAGCCGGATTTGAAATCAGCTTCGAGACGGTGTCGAAAAGAACCAAGTCAAATGCGCCGATCAACGGATATTTCTTCGGTTCAGGTTCTTCATTAAAACGTGATCTTATGGTTGCGAATAATCCCGAGATTCCCGTGCTGATTGAGCGTACGGCTTCCGCCGCCGCTTTTATTTTTTCCTCTTCGTTTGATTCCAATTCGGCTTTGAAATATTCCATTACCTTTGTTGCGTCGCATTTTCGAATTATTTTAAAAGCTTCGTTTGCGACGCCCCCCGAGCCACTTGTGAGTCCCAATTCAAGTATGTCCATATTTTTTTCTATTACACTCGGATCTTCTTTCCCGAGTTCTTGCAAGATTTCGCTTGCTTTTGCCCATGCCTCGACAACTGGGACATTTGCTCCAGGTATCGATTTACCTTGAATAGCATCTTTCATCTTTTTGAATTCTTCGAGCAATTTTCTATCCATGGGATTTGTGTTGGAAATGCAGTTGTGCTTACATGTACATGTATTTAACCATAAAAAATGAAAATCAAAAATAAAATCTGGTTTGGTGGTGTCGGAATTTTAATCTTGGCGCTCTTCGTGTTGTGGACTTTGGTTGTGAAGGATGGGGATTTTATCGCGGCGGATACATTTAATGCGACTGATTTTTTTACCGGCGAAGACGATTGTATGCGTAAATATGAACGGTGTATTGATGCGTCCAGAAGTCTTCCGGGAAGCGTATATGATGCATATAGGTCCAGTCCGTTTACAATAGCGTGGTCGGATTGTACCGAGGCCAGTAATGCATGTGAAACAGCGAAAAGAGCCAAGAAGGAGGAAGTCGCCGTTCCGCCATCCGCTCCGGCACCAACGTCCGTTCCCGCTCCAACTCCCGCTTCAACTTCGGTCCCAACTCCCTCCCCATCCGATGTTGCTTCAAAAAAGCCACTTAACGTAAGTATCGCCGCTATAAAAGGCGAGGTGGAATATCGCCGTGCGGGTGGATCAAAGGATATGCCCCTTACCAAGGGCGTTGAATTAAAGGAGGGCGACACGATCATTACCGGTGAGAAAGGTATCGTTACGTTAACTCTTGGTAACCAGACTTTGAATGTGTATCAATGGACGCACTTTCGAGTTGATGAATCGCTGAGGGGGGATAATGTGAAGAAGACGAAATTGTATCTCGAAATTGGAGCCATAGAAGGTAAGGTGAAGCACACTGCAGCTATCCGCTCCGATTTTTCAGTTGCCACGCCCAATGCAAATGCAAGTATTCGCGGTAGTGCGATGACCGTGCAATATGATAAGGAGAAGGGCGTGACGAATGTGTACGTGACTGAAGACAGTGCTGTCGTGCGAGGGACCGGAGCCGGTATCGAACGTACGGTTAAGAAAGGAAATATGGTCACAGTAGGACCCGATGGCAAGGTTGGTAAACCGGTTAAATTCAAACAAGCCGATTTGACGGCGGTGAGAAAGGGAAAGAAGTCATGAGTTAGGATGTGAGTGTAGCTTTTGAATTTAGGAGGAAAAATATGGGGAGTATGCTCATCGCGAATATAAAAATGGAGAGTGCCATGCCGATGATTCCCCACACTTTCGCCGATTTTCCACGATAGCGTGTTACCGGTGCTATTTCATCTCCTATAACCATAATGTCTTTTTCCAAAAATCCTTTGTAGCAGTGGCCAAAGAGCCACACACTTCCTCCCCAGAGTACCGCGAAATACGCCGCGACCAAAAGGATCGCCGCAACCGTTGTCATATCTTTTCCCGCTACGATGAACACCAGTGCGCCCAAGGCAAAAAGCGCGTATCCGGCGTAATTTATATTCTTGCCCGCGCGTCTTACTTTCTCAATGTTTTGTATTCGGTTTTTCATATTTTATTTTTTCACATAAAAACTATCAAGAAGCCGATGTGAAGTCAATTTTGAAGTTCTCGTAGTTTTTCCCCATTTCACTCTACGATTATGACCTTACCAGTTTTGAATGATATAATCCGTTCTTTCTTGGTCTTTATACTTGGCCATGTCAGTCAATGAGATGTAGTCATTCTCATTTTGCTTAAAAGTATAGATTTGCAATCCTTGCGTAGTATTTTTTTTCATGGTTCTTTAGTTTCGACGTTGGCGACGTCCGTGAGGCATTTCTTGCCTTTCAGGAAATTCGATGTGGTGGAGATGGGTCGTCCCAATTTTTTCTCTAATTCTTTTTTCGCATTACCTGCGATGGTTCCACCGACATTCGCATCTTCTTTTAACTTCGGCACGCCTTGAGAATCTTCGGTGCGATGGATTTCCGTGGTGGCACGTTCACCGAGCATGGTGAAAATCAGTTCGAAATCGTCCATGTGGTCACGTAGGTTTTCCCTCTTGAGTCCTTTGAGTTTTTTGTATTCATTCGGAGTCATATCAAAAGTTGCTTTGGAAATTTCCGCAGTCAGAATCTCATAGTCTTTTTGTTCCTGCGCGCCTCTTTTTTGCCATTCATCGGTCAATTCTTCTCGAATTGCGATGCCACGCATTCTTTTTTCAATCCAGTCATCGGGATAGCCTTTAAGCTTATAAAGCATTCTGGTTCGTTTTGTGGCCAATTCAGGATTTTCTATCTCTTGAACTCGTTCGTAACCTACTTTAGCCAACCAGCGTTTAAAAGGTTCGGCTTTGGGGGAGGGGATGGATTGCACAATACGAAAAATGCCCTCTGTGTTTGTGCAATCGGTTTCGCGCATTTTGTTGTCTGGAGCCTCTAATTTCAACCCGTGACAAAATGTCACGACTTGACTACCTTCTTCTGTTAACCTCTGTTTTAACTTTCTCCAATACGCACCTGCATCGAGGCTATCTGTGAGCGCTTCACAAACGTCTACTACAGAGAACCACCACTCATTCTGATGTAATGTTTTTCTGATTTTTTTATTTTTGAACAATGCGATTTTCGTTGGCTCCATATATCGATTTCTTATTAATATTTTGAAAAAGCTTTCACTAAAGCCTTTCATCCGCAGTATAGGTGAGCACGCGCTCACTGTCAATAGATTGTATATTATTTAAATCAATGATCCTCTTGTTTCAGTGTATCTGGAACGGATTTTACTTGAAAAGATTCGAATGGTTGTCGGTCGCACAGAATGTGACAATCTCTTATAATCTTTCAGAAATTTCTTTCCGTAAATTACTTCTCTCATAGTGATTGGTGATGAGAGAGAATTATCTTAAAGCTCATCCAGAAAGTCAAATGCATCTTTTTTGTTTTTGAATTTTACAGTGTGCTTACCCTCTTCTATATCTTTTAATGCTTGTGATAGCTCCGCATTTGGCACTTTTGAAGGTAAAAAAGGAAAGCCCTGCGCTCTTTTGATTTCCGTGTAGAAAATGGTAATTGCCTGTGCCGGTTTTATACCCTGTTGCTCGAAAATTTCCTCTACCTCTTTTTTCAGCTCCGTATCTATCCTATTCTATGTTGTAACTTTTTGGAAAGTTGCTCAAGAGGTTTCTCAGTTCGTTATCACTATAGATGTCGTTTATATCAGATGCGGGTGTGCAAGGACTTTTGTGTAAATGAGTTGGACATAGGGATGGGATGATTGGCTAAAGTTTGATGCGATCCGGGAACATGATGGAAAATAAGTAAAAGTGTCTGGAGTTATTGTCAGTCCGTACTAGGACGAAAAACGTACGCAATCCGGGATGACTCAAAAAGCGTTCTGCCGTGGTGCGACGAAAAATGTGCATGTGCAGAGATTTATAGTAAATTTTTGGCCTAAGGAACCGACCTTTGTTTTTTACAATCTGATGTTTGTGTATTGCATTTCCCGTTGAGGTTGATTAATCTCTCGCCTTACTATATTTAAAAAATATTTTATGAAACCTGAAGCGCACAACCCGAATTTGGATTCGTTGGATGTGGATTTTTTGTACCATCTCGGTCTGGATACGACCATGGATCTCAAAGGGATGTTCGGTGATGTAAAATATGTATGTATGGGAGGGAGTTCAGTGAGGGCTGAAGATTTTGCGAAAAAAACTGCCGATGAGCTTGGCGTTGAAGTACCTGAAGGTGGTATTCAACCTATCGGAAAAACAGAACGATGCTCGTTGTTCAAAGTAGGGCCCGTGATTTCAGTTTCACACGGGATGGGAATGCCTTCGATGCTTATTTTTCTTCATGAAATCGCTAAACTTTTAGATTACGCGGGTGCGGAGGATGTGAAGTTTATTCGTATCGGGACTTCCGGCGGAGTGGGAGTTGAACCGGGAACAGTTGTTGTTGCCGATGAGGGGTTGAATGCAAAGTTGCGGCCTGAATTTGAACAGGTTGAGTTGGGTGAAACATATACATATCAAATCGGGCTTGATACAAAACTCGCAGATGGGATATTGGAAGCTAGAGGAGATATATGTGCGTTGCTTGGTAAGACAATGGGAACGGATGACTTCTATGAAGGTCAGGGGCGTTTGGATGGAGCTTTGAAACCACGATATACCGAAAGAGACAAGATGGCTTTTTTGAGAAGAGCTTATGATGCGGGCGTGAGGAATATTGAAATGGAATCCACCGCCTTCGCCGCATTTTGTTTGCGTGCCGGTATTCCAGCGGCGGTTGTGTGTACCACATTGCTTAACAGATTGGAGGGAGACCAAGTTACCCCAACTCCCGCTCAGCTCGCAGGATTCTCCGACAACGCTCAACGAGTCGTGATACTGTATATGAAGGGGGAGCTGAAGAAATGATGAAATGTTTTGCAATCGCGTTTTTTCATTTGCACGTTCCCTCGAAAGCTTTTTTATAGAAATTCTCTCTTGTTTCTTTTCATATCCATTTTTTTACATCATCAAAATCAACTTTGATATCCTCGAGAATTCGTTTCACTATTTTTGGATGTATAATTTTCTTTGTATGAAATGGAATTGTGGCGCGTATCCCATCCGAATTTCTATAAATCATGTGGCTACCTGATTGACGTGTTAAAACAAAACCATTCTTTTCAAGGATTTTTATGAAATCTTTTGCCGTCAATCTTGGTAATTTTGGCATGCTCGAATTTATACGGAGAGTTCCAAGGAAGTGACATTTATTGTCATAGGAGTACTCCAACTCTCGTTTTCCGCTTTTCTATCCTCGGTATGAAGTTTTATTGCATCTTCAATACTTAGTATTACCTCTTCATAAGAGTCGCCCTGCGTATAACAGCCCTGTAATTGCGGACAATAAGCGATGTACCCATCTTCATCCTTTTCAATGATAATTGTAAAAAGTGTTTTTGCTTTCATTTTTGTGAATTAATTCTGATATGATTATATCATAAACTTGTATGGGATTGCTAAATGATTTTTGTGTTTAACACTTTCTTACTTCCAGTCCGTAAAACCTTTCGAGGTTTTGTATTGAATACTTTTGAAGGCGAAAACGGAAAACTTCCCGTCCTTACAATTTCAGTGTAGAACATAGTGATTGCTTGCGCGGGCGTTATCCCCTGTTTCTTAAGAATACTTTCCGCCTCTTTCTTGAGCTTCGCATCTATTCGAATTTGAAGACGTGTCGTAGCCATATTTATTAAAATTAAATTAGTGACGGATACACTCCAATTGTACTCCAATTGTCACAAGGTGGCAATGTGAAATACTATTAAATTTGAAGCGATTTCTGCTAGCGAGTTTTTTCAAATATTACCTGTTGTTCTTTCTCGCGAAATGTAATATCAAATTTATCGAAAATATCTTTACGACCAAGTAAGCATTCGACCTCTTCTTTTGCGATCATAACGGATATATTCATATCTTTTTCACCTAAAGTGAGAATTAATCCCATTAAATCATCGCATGAGATTGGGAGATTAGTGTGTAGTCCGCACTACTATCAATGAGAAATTCAAAATACCGAGCCTGACCATCTTTTTTCCTCAACCTTGCCATCACCATTGGACGATCTTTGATGTAGGAAAATTTAAGCAGCGACATATTTCGTCTGAATTCGTGAAATCAAAAACTCTTTTTCCCCAATGTTAGGCATTTTCTGTTTTGCATTTTCTAGAGCTATAACTGCATTTTTACCTATACCTATTATTTCTCCGTCTAGGGAAAGAGCAACCTCACCCTCATGGTTTTTTTTCATAAGAGCCGATATGTGTGGTGTAATTGGCATACATTATAATTAAGTGTGTTCTACAGTAGCACAGGATTGAAAGTTTTGGAAGTAAAAATGATGGAAACTGTTTCAAAAAAACCTGTGTGTGTCATTTGCGTTCTTGTAGATCTCATAGTAGGATCATTAAATATAGAGTCCGTAAATTCGTCTGCAAATGGACCGCCAAAGTTTTTCGTAAATCACGCACCAGTGAACAGAATATTTTTATGATACATGCTTGTCATCGAGATGTTTATTTTTAATAGTTATAAACTTTTATTTTCTTTTGATCTTTATCAAAATACTTACAGAGTGATCCGTAAAATGGAGAATCCGTATTAAAAATTAAGTTGGGCTTTTGATCTTTTTTATTTTGCCATAAACACAGATCAATCACTTCTTTTCTTTTTTTTATCTTACCTTCTGAAACTTTTTTTAATGCAGGTATTGTTTTACCGTCATTTCCATAAAGATTGCCTGTGTATGTGAAAACAAAATCTTTTGAATCCGCCTCCTGTCGGTTGTTAAAAATAAAAAGAATATTCGGAATATCGTGATTTTCATTCACGTTATCAAACTGTTCGGTGGAGTTTTCAATGATGTTCGAAACTTTGTTATAGGTATTGTCGTCTAAGCAGTGGCCATTCTTTTCAGTATATTCTCGCTTATCTTCTTCAATTTCTTTACATTCACAGTAAGCTATTAATGATGCATCTTTAAAAATTTTGAAGTCGGGAGTTCTCTTCTTATGAATTCGCATTATGCTCTTAGGAAATCTTTGCAATTTTCAGTATTTTCCATTTATAAATATTGGATTAACATTCCCGATAAATTCCCATGTTTTTACATAGATATAATTCGATTTTCCCATTTTATGGACTGGGTGGAATTGAAATTCGCTTAAATTCCCTACTTTCCCTCATCCACCACTTCACCCTCAACCACATCGTCTTTCTTGTTGTTGTCGGTGGCGGAGCCGGAGGCTCCGTCTTCCCCGTTCTCGCCTGCTGACTGTGCGGCGTTCGCATCGCTGGTTTTCGCGGCTTCGTACATGGCGGCGCCGACTTTTTGGATTTCTTCGGACAGCGACTCTGTCGCTTTCTTAAGAGAGTCGAGGTCTATGTCGGTTTTGGCGAGTTCATCTTTGACGGTCTGGATTTTTTCTTCAACGGGTTTCTTCACATCATCTGCGACTTTGTCACCGGATTCTTTGAGCAATTTTTCAGACTGGAATATAAGTGAATCGGCTTGGTTTTTTACTTCGGCGAGTTCCTTTTTCTTCGCGTCTTCTTCGGCGTGGGTCTCGGCTTCTTTTCTCAACTTTTCCACTTCGGCTTCGGAGAGTCCGCTGGAACCGGTGATCGTAATATGCTGTTCTTTGTTCGTAGCCTTATCCTTCGCCTTCACCTTCAAAATTCCGTTTGCGTCGAGATCAAATGTCACTTCCACTTGCGGTACTCCGCGCGGAGCAGGTGGAATTCCGTCGAGTATAAATCTTCCTAGAGATTTGTTGTCCGCGGCCATAGGCCTCTCACCTTGAAGTACATTTACTTCAACTGAAGGTTGATTGTCGGAGTATGTTGAAAATACTTGGCTTTTTGAAGTGGGGATTGTCGCATTGCGGGTAATCATCGGGGTGGCTACACCTCCTGCAGTCTCGATGGAGAGAGTGAGCGGGGTGACGTCGAGTAGGAGGATATCCTTCACACTGCCGGCCAGTACGCCGCGTTGGTTGGGGGCGCCGACCGCGACCACTTCATCGGGGTTCACTCCTTTGTTCGGTTCTTTGCCGAAAATTTCCTTCACTTTTCTCACTACGACCGGGGAGCGGGTGGCGCCGCCGACCAATAGTACTTCTTCGATGTTATCGAGCGATACTTTCGCATCCGCTATCGCCTGTTTACAAGGTTTGGTCACTCTCTCCAGCAGATCGTGAATCAGTTCTTCGAACTTCGCGCGGGTGATTTTCATGTTCAAATGTTTCGGCCCGCTTGCATCGGCAGTGATGAATGGTTGGTTTATTGTCGTTTCTTGTACTGTGGAGAGTTCGATTTTCGCTTTTTCCGCTTCTTCTTTTATGCGTTGGAGCGCCATCTTATCTTTTGACAAATCTATCCCCTGGTCTTTTTTGAATTGCTGAATAATGTAGTCTATCAGCACTTCGTCGAAGTCATCGCCTCCGAGCGTGGTGTCTCCGTTTGTCGAGAGCACCTCGAATTGTTTTTCCCCTTCCACATTCGCAATTTCCAAAATTGAAATATCAAACGTGCCGCCTCCGAGATCGAATACCGCAATTTTGTGATCGCCTTTCTTTTTATCAATGCCGTAGGCGAGAGCAGCCGCCGTAGGTTCATTTATAATACGTTTAACTTCGAGTCCCGCGATTTTGCCCGCATCTT
>CAYHQD010000003.1:9183-29129 GCA_964358905.1 uncultured Candidatus Peribacteria bacterium | reverse complement strand
CCTCGTGCTGGGGTGGGCGGGCATAATTCTCGGAATCGCAGGACTCAACCTCCATCCTTCATATCTCAGTGTACGAAAAGTCGCGCTCTCTCTCACCGCGGGTGGATTCACCGTCGTGCTTATTCCCACCATCTTTCACCAGACATTCAATTTAATAAAAAAATACATACCCGAAACAGGCGATATAAACGCCGCTGAGCAGTACAAAGAATTGGTCACATTTCTCTTCGGTGATATCTTCAAAATTACTTTGATCATCGGAAGCATAGCTCTTATACTTGGGATCGCGGGATATCTCGTCAGCATAAAACTCAAACGCGCGTATGAACACGCTTAGCGAAATCGCGGCAAAGGTGAAAGATTGCACGAACTGCGGTCTTTGCAAAGGTCGTACCAACGCCGTACCCGGCGAAGGTAATTCTCATGCCGAAATCATGTTTATCGGTGAAGGCCCGGGACAAAATGAAGACCGGCAAGGAAAGCCTTTTGTTGGAGCGGCGGGAAAATTTCTCAATGAATTGCTAGCTGGCATCGGGATGCAACGTGTTGACGTCTTCATCACCAATGTCGTCAAATGTCGTCCGCCGAACAATCGCGATCCGGAAGCGCAGGAAGTAGCGGCGTGCGCACCGTATTTGGAAGCTCAAGTACGATTGATCCAACCGAAATTGATCATCCTGCTCGGAAGACACGCAATGTATCGTTTTCTCCCGGCTCACCTGAAAATTTCCGAAGTACACGGAAAGATCTTTCGCTACAAAGGTATCGCAACCCCTAAACAATTATACCTTCCTCTGTACCATCCGGCGGTTGCACTATACAATGGAAGTTACAGAGGCATCTTACAAAAAGACTTCGCGATCATCCCCGCATTATTAAAGAAAATAACTGCATGAAAAAAATCTCACTGTGTATCACCATTGCATTTATCGGCTTGCTTCTTGCAAGCTGTGGGAAAAAAAACGTGGAAGAACGTATTGGCGAGGAACCGGTTTTTGGAGGGAAGGTAAGTGACGGTATTCCGGCACCTGCCTTTTCCACCCCACCTATTTCCATACCTCGCACCAAGATGACTCTACGGGAAGACGATCCGACTCTCGGCGATAGCGGAGCTCCCGTAACGGTCGTGATGTTCTCGGACATGGAGTGCGGTTTTTGTCGCGCATTTTTTGAACAGAAATTCGCAAAACTCAAAACGGACTATATCGAAACCGGCAAAGTATATTTCATCCATAGAGATTTTCCGAATTATCAATTGCATAAAAACGCACTACCTGCGGCTCTCGCACTGGAATGTGCAAACGAGAGTGGGAAATTTTGGGAGATGCACGAAAAGCTGCTCGAAAATGTTATGTACTGGAATGTAGATAATACCAAACCCGTGCTTACTTCCTTTGGGGAAGGATTGGGAGTGAAAAAATTATCAGCTTGCATGGAAAACGATGACACGTTAAAGCAGGTCGGCACGGATTATTACGAGGGACAGCAGTTGAAAATTCGAGGCACGCCAACTTTTTTTGTGAACGGTATTACCGTAATCGGCGACAAAAATCTCTTTGTAACCATTGACCAAGAACTGGATGCACTTTTGCGATGAAACAAGTATTACGTGTAATGCGGGAAATGGTGGCAACGGGGCTATCAGTTTTCGTAGAGAAAAATTTGTGGCGAAAGGCGGACCAGACGGAGGAAGCGGCGGACATGGTGGAGATGTTATTTTGAAAAGCACTCCCCACCTCAATACTCTCGTTCACTTGCATGCGAAAAAACAATTTGATGCACCCGCAGGTGAAAAGGGATCAAAGAAAAACTGTGCGGGCATGAATGGAGAACCCCTCATCCTGGAAGTACCGGTGGGGACAATGGTGAGAAGTGTGGAAGAAAAAGAAGAAGGAAAGGGAGCCGCCTCTCCCGCTAGGGCGGGATCGGCGCTGCTGGCAGATCTCTCTACGCCCGGTGATGAATATGTCGTGGCGAAAGGAGGTATGGGAGGAAAGGGGAATTCACAATTTATATCGAGTACTCGCCAAGCGCCCGCGTTCGCGGAATTGGGGGAACCCGGAGAATCGGTCACGGTAAAACTGGAACTCAGCCTCGTCGCCGACATAGCTATCATAGGACTTCCAAGCGCGGGAAAATCGACACTGATCTCCCGTATATCAGCTGCTCGCCCGAAGATCGCCGACTATCCTTTCACCACCCTAATACCGAATCTCGGCGTAGTTGATCTGAAACAATTCGGAGGCAAGGCGGGAACGGGTTTCACCGTCGTGGATACCCCGGGACTGATAGAGGGAGCGGCCGAGGGTAGGGGACTCGGGCACGCATTTCTTCGCCACATCAGTAGAGCTGAAATCCTCATTCATTTGATCGACGGCTCACTCGATGATTTGCATGGAAATTTCACCGTCATCAATAAGGAGCTCAAAAAATATTCGCCCGTGCTCGCTAAAAAAGAACAAGTGGTGGTAATCAACAAAGCAGACCTTCTGATTCCGGAAATATATCCGGAAATCACCGATGCGTTCAAAACTCAGCACAAGAAAAAATCGCTGTTCTTTATTTCCGCGGCCACTGGTGTCGGTCTGAAAGAATTGGTGTTTTATCTGTATACGCGCGTACGAAAATTACATTTGAAATCAAAAGCAAAAAAAGTGGAAAAGGAACCTGAAGAAACGTATAAAATTTTTCATCCGCATTTGCAAAATGAAACGCATGTGGAAATCACGCGTATCGGAGAAGAAAAAGTGAAAACCGTACTTGAAGAGAATATGCGCCGCATGACACATCGAGACAGGTTTGAGAAGAAAAAATTGCGCGGCAAATTAAAGGAGGGACAAATTGCAGAGGACGAATTTGATGATACAATGTATGCACTTAAACATGGTTTCAAGAAAGAAGATAAGGTGAGATATGCAACACGTAATATTTTTGAAGTTAAGGGAAAACGTATAGAACAGATCGTCGTCATGACGGATATGTCCAACCTTGAAGCGATAGATCGCGTACACGACGTAATGCACAAACAAGATGTCACGCTGAAACTACAACGTGCCGGTGCGAAGATAGGCGATGCGATCATGATTCACGGCAGAAAATTTATATTTCGATCCTCGCGATAGCGTTTTTCCCGCATTAAAAAATATTTTTCTCTATTATGACCAAAGTTCTCATCGGACTCGGAAATCCTGGCAAGGAATATGAAAAGACCCGACATAACATTGGGTGGATTGTACTCGATACGCTGGCGAGAGACTGCGATGCGGAAGAATTTAAAGAGAATAAAAAACTCCGCGCATTAATTGCGGAAGGAAGACACGGAAGCAAAAAAATCATCTTCGTGAAACCGCTTACTTTTATGAATCTGTCCGGGGAATGTACTGCGCTTATAAAAAACTTCTACAAAGTGGAAAATTCCGACATTACCGTGCTCTACGATGATATAGATCTACCACTCGGAACGTTGCGCTATAGAAAAGAGGGAAGTGGAGGAACCCACAACGGGATGAAGTCAATTGTCGCGCATCTGGGCGAAAATGTGCCTCGCCTTCGGCTCGGCATCGACGCACGCAGCGATCTTATGAAAGAACGTATGGACTTAAGTGACTATGTCTTAGGCTCCTTCACAAAAACCGAAACACCTCTTGTAAAAAAGATGCTGGGCGACGCTGTCGCTTTTCTCTTGCATGAAAAATAATCATTGTGTAAAAAAAACTCATGGAAACGGTTTTAAAGCAAAAATCCTGCACTAGCTGTCACGGCAACTTCTCACTAACTTCCGAAGATCAACGTATTTTGGAAAAATTTCAAGTGCCAGAACCTACATTCTGCCCCACCTGTAGAAATCGCCGCAGGCTCCTTTTTCGCAATGATAGAAATTACTACCCACGTACCTGTGATCTCTGCAAAAAACAGATCATCTCAATCTATTCCGAAGAAAAACAGTTTCCGATATATTGCAAAGACTGCTTCTGGAGCGACAAATTCGACCCACTAGCCTACGGACAAGATTTTGATTTTACTAGACCTTTCTTTCCGCAATTCGCTGAAATGCGAGCGAAATTGCCGCGCCTCGCAATTTTCAATTCCAAGAGCGAAAATTCCGACTACACCGTCCACAGCGGTGGCAATAAAAATTGCTACATGGGCTCATCCATAGTGGACTGCCAGGACACTCACTACAGCGACTGGGCGTTTTATTGCAAAGATTCTCTCGACCTCTATATGTGTACGAGCATGGAACTTTGTTATTTTTGTTTCGCATCGGAAAAATGCTATAGCGCGAGTTATGTTGAACTGTGTGAAAACATAAACTTTGCATACTTTTGCTTTGACTGCAGGGGTTCGTTGAATCTCCTTGGTTGTGTTGGACTTCGCGGAAAAACCAATTTCGTATTAAACCACCAAGTTACAAGTGAAGAATTTGAAAAGTATCTCAACGCATTTCAAAATGACCAGACCTACCGCGCTACATTTCTCAAACAATACGAACAGCTCAAACTCGCCATGCCAAAACCCCAGATGTGGGAAAAGAATTGTGAAAACAGTACCGGTAACTACCTTGCGAACACTCGCAATGCGTCCCTCTGCTTCGACTCAAAAGATCTCGAAGATGTGAGGTACGGCTGTGATGTGGGCAATATGAAAGACTGTTGTGACGTAACACGTATAGCAACGGGCGAAATGCTTTACGAATGCAAGGCGATAATTGATACGAAATTCAGCAAATTCTGCAATCTCTGCTATTACTCCAGCAACCTTCAGTATTGCGATAACTGCCAAAATTCTCACGATAACTTCGGATGCATGAGCTTAAAAAATAACCGTAATTGCATACTGAACAAACAATACAATAAGGAAGAATACGAAGCTCTTGTGCCGAGAATAATTGAACATATGAAAAGAACTCAAATGCGTGGAGAGGGGGAGGCGCACGCGGATGCGTGCGTAGAATACGGAGAATTCTTCCCGGAAGAACTGTCTGTCTACGGTTACAACGAGACAAAGGCATACGACTACTTCAAATTAACGAAAGAGCAAGCTCTCAGCGCCGGTTACAAATGGAAGGACAAATCTCCGCGTCAGTACCAACCTGCAACTACCACTCCCGCCCTGGCGGGAGCCTCCCCCTTGGAAATTCCCGAGACCATCATCAAAGAAATTCTCGCATGCGCCACCTGCGGAAAAAACTATCGCATTATTCCGTACGAACTCAAATTTTACCGCACGCAGAAGATTTCTCTGCCGAAAACATGCCCCGACTGCCGGCATTATGAACGGGTAGGGTGGCAAAACCCGCGCTTCCTCTGGGCCCGCGCTTGCGCAAAATGCACCGTTTCGATCCAAACCAGCTATGCACCCGAGCGCGCTGAAACCATCTACTGCCAAAAGTGCTATCTGGAGACATTGATATAAATGCCACTTTCCCTTGCAAAGAAAAGCTCGCTTATGTAGAATCACCGCGCTTTTGTAAGCTAAAAAATAACGAGATCACATGTTCGTCATCGCAGACATAAAAGGACATCAATATATGGTGAAAGAAGGAGACAAGCTCCTCGTAGAGCGAATTCCCGGAGCGAAAACGGGAGAAAAAGTCGTATTTGATCAAATACTTTTGGTGGCGGATAAAAGCGTAGAGGTGGGTATGCCTTTTGTGGCTGGTGCAAGCGTTGAAGTGAAAATCCTCGGAGAGGAAAAAGGTGACAAAATTCGTGTATTCAAGATGATACCAAAGGAACGTTATCATAGAACTCAGGGACACCGCCAAATTTATACCAACATTGAAGTGATTAAGATCGGAGCCAAGGGCTATACTGGAGAGGTTTCTGTGAAGGCGGAAGTATCCAAAAAGGAGGAAAAAACGAAAGTTTCAGAGCAGCCAACATTGGCAATGGACTTACCTGAAAGCAAGTCAGTTAAGAAAGCGTCTGCAAAGAAAGTAGTGACCGGAGCGAAGCCGGCAAAATCAGCCGTTAAGAAAACGCCTGCGAAAAAAGCTGCGGCGAAGGAATAAATCCGCATGTTTAGATGATGAATTGACCACTGACCCTTGGATCGTTGGCCCGTTTTTTACGAGTTTTTTTTGTTTTCGTGCAGGCAAAAACGTACACAATAGTGTACAGAATCTGTTCGGGTGCAGAGAAAGTGTACAGAAAAGTGTACAGAATCTGTGCACACGAACAGAAAACGTACACAATAGTGTACAGAAAGTCTGCCCGGGGCACAGATTTAGCCAACAAACGCAACCCCGCCTGCGTATGCTGGCGGCGCTTCACCCATTTTTACAATAAATTCGCCCCGAAATGTTCCAAAACTTTCAGTAGGTCGTGAGGCAATGGGGCGGTGAATGTGGTTTCTTTGCGTTCATCGGGCAATTTGAAAGTCAGGTGCCACGCATGGAGAAACTGGCGGTCCAGACCACAGGTTTCTTTGAGACGTGCATTTATTTCTTCGTCGCCATATACGTTATCACCCACCACGGGATGTCCGATGGAGGAGAGATGTACACGAATCTGATGGGTTCTCCCCGTAATAATGCGTACACGCAGTAGTGACAAGGTCTCACCGGAAGTTTTCCCTTCGAGATACTTTATAACTTCATAATGCGTAAGCGCTTCCTGTGACTCCAGTCCTCCCACCGCCTTCTTATGACGATGCACTGCATGACGTCCGATAGGGGCATCAATACTGCCTTTTTTCGGTGTCAGTTTACCTTTCACGAGAGTTAAATACTCCTTGTGGATCAATCTATCCTTCATCAACTTCGCCATATGTTTATGAGCCTTATCGGTTTTCGCCACGATGAGCAGACCCGAGGTATCTCGATCCAGGCGATGGACGATGCCGGGACGCAGCACACCATTGATCCCGCTCAAACTATTTTGACAATGGAAAAGCACCGCATTCACCACCGTCCCCGTCAGGTGACGATAACGATCTGCAGGATGTACTACCATTCCCGCACGTTTACTGATGATAAGAATATCTGGATCCTCATGTATCACCTCCAAGTTCAAATCCTCAGGATCAAGTCGCAGTTTTACCGGACGATCCGGCAAAATGATGGTGAGTACATCTCCCTCGCGCAGACGATAGCGGGAAACTTTCTGTTTGCCATTCACCAAAATATGCCCATCAAGAATCAACTTTTGAAGGTAATGTCGGCTGTAGGTGGAAAAGCGTTTCGATACGTGTTTATCAAGCCGCTCGCCGATTATTTCCTGAGATCTTATTGTAAATTCAATCGGCTCATTTATAATGTGGTCGTCGCTCATATCACAACTAAACCATAATGAATCGCTTTTCTCAAGTAGAGGAAATATTGACGCGAGGCGTCACCAAGGTAATCGTGAAAGCGGAGCTCGAAAAATTGCTTCTCTCGAAAAAACGAATTCGCCTGTATTTGGGTATAGATCCAACTGGATTCGACCTGCATATCGGTCATGCAGTACCGCTTCGAAAGTTAAGACGTTTTCAAGAACTTGGGCATGAGGTTATTTTACTTTTCGGTGGTTTCACTGCACAGATCGGAGATCCCTCCGGTAAAGACGAGATGAGAAAACCGTTGATGTATGAACAGGTGATGGAAAATGCGGAAAAGTATAAAGCACAAGCGTCAAAAATTCTGGATTTTAAGGGCGAGAATCCCGTGAAAATAAAAAACAACTATGATTGGCTATCGAAACTTTCTTTCGCGGACGTCGTGAAGATCGCCGGTAATTTCACCGTTCAGCAGATGTTGGAACGCGATATGTTTCGAGAAAGAATCAAAGATGAGATGCCTATCGGCTTACATGAATTTCTCTATCCTCTTATGCAAGGCTACGACTCAGTGGCGATGGATGTGGATCTGGAAGTCGCTGGGAACGATCAATTGTTCAATATGCTTGCGGGACGCACACTCCAAGAAAAAATCAACGGACGCACGAAACATTGTATCACATTTGACCTTCTAGAAGGCACGGACGGACGCAAGATGAGCAAGACATACAATAATCATATCCCTCTCGATCTGCCCGCACGCGATATGTACGGCAAGATAATGTCTATCAGCGACAACCTGATCATAAAGTATTTTGAACTTGCAACCGAGCTACCGCTCGCGGAGATTGAAAAACAGAAAAAAAATCTCGAAAATGGCGTAAATCCTCGCGATGTGAAGATGTATCTGGCGCGAGAAATTGTGACGCTTTATCACAGTGCCAATGCCGCCGTGGCGGCAGAGGAGGCATTCATCGCCCAGTTTGCAAAAAAAGAAATACCCGATGATGTGAAAACCGTAAAAGTCTCTCATGCTAAAATAATTTTGCTCGATCTCCTGCTTGAACTTAAACTGATCCCATCGAAAGGCGAGGGGAGGAGGCTGATGGAGCAGGGGGGGATGAAAGTAAACGGAGAAAAGGTGACCGACATCGGATTCACGCTCACTCCTACGAAAGAAAAAATACTTATCCAAGCGGGCAAACGATCATTTATTTATATAATAAAAGGATAATCATGATACAGATAAAACCTGGAAAATTTCAGCTCGCATTCACATTAGTATTGTTGTTCACATTGATTCTAAGTGCATGCAAAAGTGTGGAAGAATATCCACAGCCCGCAACCAGTCTTCGCAGTAAAATTCAAGGACCGGCGTTCGGCGTTACTCTTGGAATTCCGAAAGACAAACCCATCGCGCTCGAGTTCAAAGAAGAACCGCTCAGCCAAGAATTGGCGAAATATATAAGAGATAATTTAAATGCACCTGCCTATCGTTATTTGGTTCAGCTCGAACCGACTGTGGGACTCCTATGGATAGATACAAAGAGTAAAAAAACGAAATTATATTATCCTCGGTTTGACGAGACATTTGCCTATGTCCAAAGCGCACTCGTTTCCCCTAATGGTGACTATATCGCCGTCAATCTGACAAAAGCAAAGGATGATCCGTGGTCGAAATTTATGATCATCTACACTGATTCCGATACCGCCTACGCACCGCTCAACGACAATTCGCTTCTTCTCGTGAAAGAAGATTCCACCTGCGAAAAGATTGAGTTGGTTGAGCGCAGACTGCCCGAACATCAGGGGAACGAATGTATTGCGGAAGGCCCAAAAACACCCTACCTCATAGATTACTGGAGCCGTGACAATCGAGTTGAGTTGATAAAACAGTTTGCAACGAGTACCATTCTCTACTCGGTGGATACCGACGCATGAGCAAAGCGAATGCGCGCTATAATAAAGGTTACCCATAGAATGCCACTCCTCGATCAAACAATTTCACAGGCGATTCGCACTACACCTCAGCATGCAAAAAAACTGAAGGAAATGGGGGTGCATACGGTACGTGATCTCCTCATGTATTTTCCCCGTACATATGAGACTCAGCAGGAGACCAAAATCGCTTTTCTGACGCCCGGTGAAAAACATGTGGTAAAAGGCACACTCAGTAATATACGGACCCAAAAGACACGTTCACACATGCAGATACTCAGTGCTCTGGTGACTGATCTCACTGGATCGTTGGAAGTGACATGGTTCAATCAGCAGTATCTCAAAAACATGTTGATTCCCGGTAGTGAAGTGACACTTGCGGGCAAAGTAAAATTCGAATATGGAAAATTTTCGATGCTCTCACCAAGCGTAGAAAAAGGGGAGGGGGGTAAAATACATAGCGTGGAAATTCTGCCCATATATCCTGAGCATGACATCGTGGATGCGCGTGGACGCATCAGCTCGAAGTGGCTGAGGGAAAAAATCCACCCGCTCCTGTACATGACGGAATATTTTGACGAACAGCTTCCGGACGAAATACGAAAAAAACACGATCTCATGGCATATAAAGATGCCATCAAAGATGTGCATTTTCCTTCGGATGAGAAGGCGCTCGCGCATGCGCGCGAGCGCCTGGCCTTCGACGAGCTCTTTCTTTTGCAATGTGCGGCGCTACAAAAAAAATGGATGTGGAGAAGTGGCGTTCACGACTTCACGAAAAAAATTCTCTTTGATACCGCACTCCATGAAAAATTTCTCGCCGCACTTCCTTTCACCTTCACGAACGCGCAAAAAAAATCTTTCGCCGAAATTATGACCGACCTCTGTGCTCAGTACCCGATGCTTCGTCTCCTGCAAGGAGATGTCGGCTCGGGAAAAACGGTCGTGGCCGCCGCTGCAGCATTGCAAGCGGTAAAGGCGGGATTCCAAGTGGCGGTGATGGCACCCACGTCAATCCTCGCAAAACAACACACGCGTTCCTTCGACAAAATGCTTTCCACGTATGGTGTACGCACGGTGCTTCTCCTCGGTAGTTTCACTCAAAAAGAGAAAGAAGCCATCCGTGAAAAACTCAGCGCAGGTGAAATAGATATCGTCATTGGTACCCACGCGCTTATTCAGGAAGGGGTGAGTTTTAAGAACCTCGGCCTTGCCGTGGTAGATGAGCAACATCGTTTCGGAGTCAAGCAACGCGAACACCTCAAAACATTCGGCAATCCGCATCTGCTCAATATGTCTGCGACACCTATCCCTCGTACGCTTGCGCTCACCATTTACGGTGATCAGGACATCTCGGTGATTGATGAAATGCCACCTGGCAGACAAGAAATTATGACACGTATTGTACCGGAACACAAAAGACCGGATGCATATCACTGGATTGCGAATCAAATAAAAGAAGGGAGGCAGGCATACGTAATATGCCCGCTCGTCGAAGAATCTGAGAAACTGGAAAATGTAAAGGCCGCCACCGAAGAATTTATGCGCCTGCAATCCCACGTCTTCCCTCAATTTAAGCTTGGACTTCTCCACGGCCGCTTATCCCAAGAAGAAAAAGACACGATCATGGAGCAATTTGCCGCAAACGAATTGCAAATTCTCGTCTCCACCTCAGTGGTGGAAGTTGGCATCGATGTCCCAAACGCAACCATTATGATGATCGAAGGAGCGGAACGTTTCGGCCTTTCACAGCTACATCAGTTCAGAGGGCGAGTAGGGCGAGGCACATACCAATCATATTGTTTTCTCTTCCCTCACGCACTTACGGAAGAAAATCAGACACGCCTCACGGCTATTGTGAAGTACGCGAGCGGTTTTAAACTCGCGGAAATCGATCTGGAACTCCGCGGCCCAGGTGAAGTCTACGGCGTGAGACAAAGCGGCATCCCCGACCTTAAGATCGCATTATTTTCCGATAGTCGCACTATAAAAAAAGCCCGTGAATCCGCGCAGGAACTCATCGCAAAAGACCCGCTTCTCACCAACTTCCCACGCCTCCACCGCGCACTGTCACCTCATGTGGAAGAAACATATCTCGCTTAATCGTAAAAAATATTCTTAAAATAAGAATTCGTCTTTCGAAGGCAAATAGTCCAATACGTGTGCATCGCCTTTCTCAATTTCCTTGATCAATACTTCAAATCTCCCTGCAAGCACATCTTGCCCCCTTTGCTCTGCTGCCACTTTTAATCCTCGCAATGCCATTATAAAATTCGGATCGATTTGCAGTGCCAAGTAATATTCCTCAACTGCCGCCGCCGTATTATTTCCTGTGAGGTATAACATGGCCAAGTTGACATGCGGATGCGGGTATGTGTCATTCAACTCTATCGCCTTTTTATAATATTCAACCGCCCTTTTCGGTTTGAGCTGTTTGAAATACTCATATCCAAGCTGATTATACGCCGTCGCCGAAGCATAGTGCGCAAGTTCACGTTCATAAAAAAGCACGGGATCCGCCCATTCCTTATTTCGTTCTATGGTGCGATATGCAAATAATGAAAGGGCGATGATGAAAAGCACCACAAAAGCCCACTTGGCAAACCTCGCGTTCAAACTATCATAGAGCAATGCCACCGTAATACCCACGGCCACTATCGGTAGATACATCCAATGTTCGAAGTAGATCGCATTGACGGGAATTACTATACCCGACACCGGAAAGAGTGCGATAAAAAACCAAAGATATGCGAAGGTGAGGGTAGGGGTACTCCTCCGTACAAGCCAAGCAATTATTCCCCCGCCCGCCATAGTGAATAGACCGATCCACCCCTGCCACCCGAGGTAACTGTACGCCAAAGGTGGTTTTATAAAATACAAATCCCGCGGATAGAAGATAAGTACCAAATACTCCCACATCGCTCGCATAAAAGACGTAAATCGGATAAAGATATCCTGTGTGTAGCGCCCTTCATTTGTCACCAGCCCTATGGAATCGGAAAACGTAAACACGGTAAATTTGAGCACGAGATAAAGACCTGTCACAACCGCAAGCCCGATCAAAACAGGAAGACACTGCTTTCTTTTCATCCCGCCCAATTTATCGCGATAAAACCATGCGAGAAGTGTCGCCAGAGGAAATGCCACCACGGCATACTCTTTTGTTAGCAATGCGAGAACATATATCAAAAACACCAATCCAAGTTGGATACGTGCATAACTGCGCCGCTCCTCCACAAGTGCGCGATGAAATAACAATATACCTCCCAATATAAAGAATGTAACCAAGACATCGGGAAGACCCGCCATATAACTCACGGCCTCGGTTTGCACGGGATGAAGTAAGAAAAGCAAAGCGGAAAAACCCGCACCTACAACGGAAAATCGCAGTATACGTACCAAGAGAAATACAAAAAACGCATTAAAAATGTGTATGATGACGTTCAATATATGAAATGCTCTTACATCTTGATCAAAAAAATTGTACAATAACATATGAACAAAATTGACAAATGGCCTGTACAGGTTACTTTCTCCATTACCGGCGCCGGCACTGACACCCGATGAAAATATCTCCTTTATATAGGAAAATGAGCGAATATACACATTTTCCTGAATCAAATTCCGATCATCATAGAGAAAAGTACCGTCAAAAACATTCATGTATGTGAGAAATCCTATTCCCGCGAGAATACAAAATATTACTGACTTGTACGAAAAAAATGAAAGAAATCTTTCCATGCGCACATAATATGAATAAGTAGACGATAGTTGCAAGCGAGAATCACCCCATCCCACTCCAGCCGAGTACTTCGCACAAGATACATTGTGCAAAGTAAAAGATTACACTCAAACCCTCGCCTTTCTTAATACAATTTGCATATTTTGTACAATTTGTGATATACTTTTCATGGTTTTATAAATTGAAGATTGAAGTATGAGACACTATAGTACTACTGAGGCGAGAAAACATTTCAGCGCGATAATCGAACAGGTACATTATCTTAAGGTGATAGTATCTGTGGGAAGACACGGCGAAAGTGAAGTATTGATTGTACCAAAGCCGGAAATTGACAAAGATTTGCCTATCAGCGCAATCAATGCTGCTTCACGCAGTTTTGACTTCTTGGAAGAAGAACCGGATATTTACTCATTGAATGATTTACGGAAAAGATATGTATGAATTCGGTAAAATAGTTTTAGTACCCTTCCCTTTCACGGATTTAACTTCAACGAAATTAAGACCGGCACTCATTATTTCAAAAACCGACAAGGATGCTGAAGATTTAATCGTATGTTTTATCACTTCCAGAATAAATGACCGACCAAGTAGCGCTGAATTTTTATTCAAAACATATCATAAAGATTTTCTTCAATCTGGACTCAAAGTGGATTCAGTTATAAGATTCAACAAAATAGCCACACTAAATAAAAAGCTGGTTCTTGGAGAGCTTGGTGCAATACCAACGGAATCCTTAAACAAGCTGAAAAAGAACTTTTTGTCCTCCTTCGGTTTTTAACCAAAGATTATAATAATACACTATCATGACCGACCAAACACCCCGTTTTCAAAAATCAAAGGCGAAGAAAACATACGATGCATCCCCGGGTTTCCTCGCACAGGAAAATGAAGCTCGAAAGAAGCGTATAGAAGAACTTGAAACAATTTTGGAAAAATCTTCAGACTTCCTCTCCGAAGATGATATTAAGAATATAAAGAAAATTTTGTCAAAATTAAGTCAGAAATTACTCGACGAATTGAAACAGGCCTTGATAAATAAGCAAATGAACAAATTCCGGGTAGTAGAGGCACTCCACGAAGATGATGAGGTGAAGTAGAGAGGTGCCCCACTCTTATTTTTGTCGCATCGCAGTCACCTTGAGACTCAGGTCGGTGATTTTTTTGACCTCCTCATGCAGGACTTCAAGGAGCTTTTTGAACTGATCTTCTTGCATCATGGGAGCGAGTCCAATCCACCATTTTTTCTCGGCGGCGGACATGGTCGAGTATGAAAGTAGTTGAAAGAATTCTCGCATTTGTTCAGGCGAGCGCGGAGCGCTGGAATTTGTATTTGAATTTGTACTGATTGTACCTTGCATATTCATTGTATAAAAAATTTATTCATTATGCTGATTCTGTTTCCTCTGCAACGGTTTGTTCCCTAGGCAACATTGGTGTTACCGCCTGGTCTTTATCAAGTACATCGTTCCAATCAATTTCTTTACCTTCCATGTATTCACACATAAGTCGCAAATCATCGGCGCTGTCGAGAAGTCTCGTTTCATACTCCGCGTCTCCGTTGGCGGCGGAAGTGGCAAGAGTAGCTATCCATTCACGATTTTGCGGATATTCTTCTTTGGAAAAAAATCCATATGCTTTCGCAAACGGAGGAAAAAACCGAAGCATACCCAGCCCTACCCTCGATCTCAGCCACGGAGAACGAAAAAACCAGTTATCCAGGGGTAATTTCTCTACAATTTTAGGTGTAATTTCATTCTCATTATCCAGTAGTCCCAGCATCGCTTCCTCCGCAATAGTACGCCTTTTTTTAAGTGCATCTCCGGCGATTTCCTTCATTTCTCCCACCGTCTCTTCCTTCTCCCTACCCGTTAGGAAATCATAAATGCCACGAAGCGGCTCGGGCACACGAAATAACTCACGCCCAAACAGTGAGAAAGTGTACTTTTCTGCGCTTTCATCCTGATTTGGTGTTTCAAATGTTTGATCCGACATACCTTTGGATAGATTTCCCTACATTATACCACATACTATGATATAGTGGAACGGTAGTTGATAGAAACTCATGCGGCATATACTCGGTTCATTTTTCATAAAAAAAACACGGGCGGATTACAATGCAATCGCCTCATCGTTTTCTGAAACTCGAGAAAAACCATGGAAAGACTGGAAACATATTCGACCATACTTTCACTCAAATCTCAGTGTACTCGATATCGGCTGTGGAAACGGCAGGTTGTGCGAGCACATACCATACAAAACCTATCACGGCGTAGATATTTCGGAAGAATTGATCGGCATTGCACAAAAAAAATACGGCAACAAATCACACACCACATTTTCGTTAGGTTCATTCAGCTCACTTCCCGGGCAAACATATGACCTCATTGTCTCTATCGCGGCATTCCATCATCTCCCTTCCAAGCCCCTGCGTACAGAAGCGCTTGAAAACATAAAAAAGCATTTAAAAAAAAACGGTATCTGTATAATCTCCGTATGGGATCTATCCTCCACACATTATCAAAATGAAAAGCGTAAGGCACGAGTACGCGCACTACTTACCCTCGGATTATTTTCTCCCCGCGACCTCTTCATCCCTTGGAAACGCGGAGAAAAAAAACGCATGCGCTACTACTACGCCTTCACGCTAGACGAGATGGAAACACTACTCAATGGCGCAGGATTTCATATCAAAGAAGTCATCCGCACAGATAATCTCTACTTCGTTTGTACCCCTACCCTACGCCGAATGAAATAAGGCGGGTATTCAAACCTTATGAAAACAACATCCCACATATCGATTCTAGGAGTACGCATAGATAACGTGACGTTTGAAGAGACGCTCGTATATGCACTCAAGTGTCTCAAAGGAAAATCATCAAACTACTTCACCACCCCAAATCCTGAGATTACCCTACTCGCTCAAAAAAATCCCGCATACCAAAAAATTCTCAACGCAAGTGCGCTGAATACTCCGGACGGCACGGGTCTTATCTACGCATCGAAGTTACTGAAATTATTTGGAAAAAGTAAAATTTTCCTTCGTGAAAGAGTGACGGGTACCGACCTCACCATCGAACTTATCAAGCGAAGCAAAACCTATGGCTACAAGATATTTTTCTTCGGTGCTTCGAAAGAAAGTAATGCAAAGACACAAGAATTTGCACGTAGATACGGGGCGCATATAGCCGGTGATTATTCCGGTGGTGATATGGAAGATGAAAAACTTATTACACGTATCAATCAAAGCAAGGCCGACCTTGTGCTGGTCGCACTAGGAGCACCAAAACAAGAACTGTGGATCTCAAAACATCTCAAAGAATGTCCGCATGTGAAACTTATGATCGGCATCGGCGTAGCGTTTGATTTTATAGCCGAGGCGCGCGTACGCGCGCCCTCCCCTCTTCGAAGGCTTGGCTTCGAATGGCTCTATCGCCTCATCCAAGAACCTCGGCGGATAAAACGCATAGCAAATGCAGTTTTCGTATTCCCCATGAAAGTTTTTTTAAGCGCTATTTCCGATATTTGACATATCATCTTTTCAGTCTCCAACCATCTAACCCTTTTCGGGAAGGCCAAAATATCACCAACAAGCTACGCGGAGGCCACTTGCTTTTTATTACGCCTCTTCGTCCTCATACTTCCTCCCCTTCTTAGCCTTCTTCTCCGGACGATTCATCATCCGATTTTCGACCGCCTGAATAATTGGGCGTGCGTAGTGAAGCAATTCTCGCGTAAACATCACCGGCTTCATGACAAACTGATTGATCTTCTCGGCGGTATCTTTACTCGTTTCGGTGATCTTATTCACATCCCTCAGAATAAACAAAAGGTATATCAGCACGAACGACAAAAGTACCGTAAGTATTATCACCGACGATATCAGCACTATATAAAGAAGTGATTGAAGTTCCATGTGGAAAAATTATGTGTTTGTTTTTACTCCAGCACATTGTAGTGCAAAGATAAATGGAATGCAAATACGGTGAAAATTTATTTCAGTGCTGTGACTACACCATCACGAGTTATTTCCGTGATTTTACCCTCCACTTGGATATGAGATTTTGGAGCCGCTTTAGCCGGCAAAGTGGAAATCTTTTCAGGAGTATGCACCTCAGATCCCTCAAATTTGATTTGATCACATAAAAATTCCAAGAATGGACTTGAAGTTAAATTTTCACCCAAAAAATCCCTCAATCCATCTTCCGTTCCTTCTCCATAAAGACGCAAAACTTCTCTGTATTGGTCGAATAGTTCTTTAAGAAAACTCTCAACTTTTGGATTGTCATCCAACTTTATTTCCCATGGAAACTCACCCTCTCCAGACGATATCAGAAGATCATGTTTTTGCATTAAATTCACAAGCATCATACTTTTTCTAAAATACATAACCCCGCCGGGACGATGACGAAGTAGAGCGAATCGACAAGCCATAGCCAACTTACTAATGATCCAATCCTTTGCATCCTCTAGAGTTACCTCTCCTGTGTTATCCCACAAAGGGATGATGAGATGACAGACGGCACCCCCGACCGTTGCTTTCCACTCCTCAATAAAGCGATTTATAAATTCAACACCTCCGAGTCTGCTATTGGTATCGGGCAATATGCCCACAGAGTGACCCAGTTCATGAGAGGTTGTTTCAGCGCCAATCTCTTTGTGAATATCTTTCCTCGGCAAAACGATTTTTTCAAAAAATAGGCGACCGAAAGTAGCCACAACAGCTTTCTCTTTCTCCTTCCACCGCCTCTCTGTGGAACTGATATCGAGAGAAGAATCCACTCCACCTTTGGTCCTAGGTTCGGCATGATTAGGCAAAATTTGGCCGGCAGGTTTTAAAAAGTGTTCAAATCCCGTCCCCAAGAAATGACGAAGTACCGCATTACTTCTCTCAGTTAGAGAAACTGTTTGCTGAACCGCAATCAAATCTTGCAAGCGACTACTATTCAAACTCCTTAGCATGCGAGCTTTCGTTTGATTGGCAATAGTTTGCGCCTTAACGGCATCGTCACTCCTATCGGGAACTCTCAACGAAGTCTCCGGAACGCGCGCAACAGGATCACGACCATATGCCTCTTCGATAGTATGAATATGAATCATGTCACCATCATCACGAATTTGACCGGGCAGTAAAGCATCCGCCGCATACCAAAGAGCTTCATCACTTGAATTCAGAGCTGAAATAAGAGCTTCGTAATATGCAACCTTCCTATCAATCAAATCTCCAAAATTTGGAACCGACCCATCCATTCCTAATTCCAGCGAACTTTTCAGGCGCGTCAATTCCGAAACTAAGTCACGATAAGCCTGCAACATAACCTCAAACTCTTCCGGGAAAGCTTCATGAAAAGGGATCTCAACAGTCTCACCATCACGATCCGCAAGCACAGAAAAAGGGTTCGTGAATCCGCTCTCTTTTCGTTGTGCCACCGGAATGGGTGTTTTTCTTACAATCATTTTCAAAAACCATTTGTCCGTAGCCGCCATAGCAGGTAAGACCTTCCTAAATTCAGTTTCACCAACTGAACCTAAATCATGATTATCACAGCTATCCAGCCATTTTTCTATAAGTTGAAACTTCAGCTGGTTTGCCTTCACAAGCAATTCCACAACAGCAAATTGCTCACTGGAATCCTCTTTGATCTCTCCCCATGAGCGATCCCGTAATGCAGCTTCTATTCGAGCATGTGTGATGGTCTCATCCTCAGCACCTCCATGACCACCGGAGAAATCAAGTTGCTCAACTTTTCCCATCACATAGTCTGCAATCAACTTGTCAATATGGTGCAATGCAAATGAGCCTTGAAGAGTGAGAAGAGTGCGAATTGATTTTTGCTCCTGTGAGAGTAAATCCTCAAACGGGAATTCAACCCCACGCAACAATTCCTCGCGCGAAGTAAATTCAGGAAGATCTTTTTCCACCTCTCCATAATCAAGGGGTGAAAAACGGGATGCATTCTGTTGATCGGGTGCCATATAAATTTGAGTTAGAACGGTTCACCAACGTACACTCGAAAACGCAAAGTTGTCAAGAAAATTCACGAGCAGACACTCCCTACCCCATCAACTTCTTCAGCATCTCAGAAACCATCCCAGGATTCGCCTGACCATTCGAGTCCTTCATCACTTGACCCACGAGAAAGCCGATAGCTTTCTCTTTTCCGGCTTTTATTTCAGCTACCACATTTGGATTCGCGTCGAGTACTTTTTTGCAAAGAGCTTCGATGAAACCGGTATCGGAAACCTGCGCCATACCTTTTGATTTCACCAACTCCGCTACGTCGCCACCCTCGAGAAATAATTCCTCCGCAAGTTCTTTGCCGGACGAACCGGAAATGTCACCTTTTGAAGTCATGGTCAAAATTTCAGCCAAACTTTCGGGGGAAAGCTTACCCTGCGCAATGGAAATCGCCGCACGCTCCATACAACCTATCAATACGTTATTAATCATATGAGCCACTTTTTTCCCGGCATCTGGAACATCCTTCAAGAGAGAAACTGTTTTTTCAAAATAATCCGCGAGCTCACCGTCAGCCGTAAGTAAGGTCGCATATTCGACAGTAAGTCCGTGTTCCTTCATAAAACGCTTTTTTTTCTGAACAGGCAATTCAGGGATTTTTAGCCTCAGCTTTTCAACCGTCTTTTTTTCCACGATCAACGGAGGTAAATCCGGCTCGGGAAAATAACGATAATCACTCGCGCCTTCCTTGGAACGCTGACTCTCCGTCGTACCACGCTCGTCATCCCAACCGCGAGTCTCTTGGATAATTTGAGCACCCTTTCCCGCCTCCAACAGCTCCGTCTGACGTTTCATTTCATATTCCAATGCCCGCTCGAGCGAACGAAATGAATTTACATTTTTCACCTCCACCTTTGTACCAAATTCCTTCTGTCCCCACGGGCGCAGAGAAACATTGATATCAAAACGCATCATCCCCTTCTCCATATCCGCAGAACTCGCTCCCACATAACGCACGATTCTTTGGATCTCTCGCGCATACGCGGACGC
>CAYHQD010000003.1:0-9083 GCA_964358905.1 uncultured Candidatus Peribacteria bacterium | reverse complement strand
CCTTTACTCACCGCCTCCTCATTTGTCACCGGAAGCATTCCTGGAAATCCCATACAAATCGGACAAGTATTGACGTTTGCCTCTTTGCCAAAAGAATCGTTACTGCATCCGCAGAACATCTTCGTCCTAGTATTTGCCTGGACATGGACCTCCAACCCCACTACCATTTCGTACGCATCGGACATAAAAACAGTTTAGAAAACCGCGGGTTATTTTACTTCCTCAGTGTCGTCTGCACAAGCGAAGTGAGAATATCTTTCAATGCTTCGTGCTCTTTGTGGGTTTTATCACCGATAAATTTATTTTGAATTGCGATTATACTACGTTCAATGCTTTTCGGACTCATGGCATCATTCATATTGACGATCCTCGTACCGCCGATCTGCTGGATCTGCACCTGACCGTAATTGAAAACTGTCTGCCAAAAACCTTGGATTTTATACGAAATACCATCTACAGTGTGATACTCGATACGATTCGAAGATCTATTGAAAAATCCGTTCCACTCCACGTCAACAATACCCATATTTGTCACCAACCATGAGTCATAATACCAATCGGCTAGCGTATATACAAAACGCAAAAAACCGATGATCAACCAAACTCCCCAAAGTACCAGAAGCGGCGGATACAGAAGATAAAATATCACTGGTAATGCAATACCAAGCAAAAATTCTTTCGTGAGCGGCACTCGATAAACCCAGATGTGCTTATGACACACGAGCAGAATATCTTCTCTATCCTCGAGATAACCTGCGAAAAGAAAATTGGACAAAATCATATATGCATATATACGCCCGGATTGTACTGCATGTCCACTCGACTTGTCGAGGGGACACCTCTATAGTATGTTGAGTCGGCACAAAATAATACATATGGAACAAGCCTTCAAAGAAAAAATAAAATCGCAAGTACTCGATTTTGCACTTGATCTCCTCATTATCGTCATACTGGTATTTCTCATCCGCTCATTTCTCGTCGCGCCTTTTCGCGTCAGTGGGCCATCGATGTGCGACACTTTAAACGTCATAGACGGAGAATGTGTACCCAACGGAAATACCGTGGGAGAGTTTATTCTGCTCAACAAGCTGACCTACCTCTTCGGTGAACCGCAACGCGGAGATGTAGTCGTATTTGTTCCTCCAGGTGGTGAATTGCACTATATAAAAAGAATTATAGGTATCGGCGGAGACTTAATAGAAGTGAACAGCGACGGATACATATACATCACAACCTCCGATGACAAACGGCATCGACTGAAAGAGCCTTATTTGAATGCCGTCAACTTCGGAAATACACTTCCCGCAAACGAGCTATCACGCAAATTTGAAGTGCCGGACGGAAAATTCTTTGTCATGGGTGATAATCGCGCACATTCCAGCGACTCACGACATTGCTTCACTTCTCCTACGGGCTGTGAGAAAAATGACCCGCGTGCATTTATCGGTGAAAGTGACATAGACGGGAAAGCCCTCGTTACTCTCTGGCCGTTTGGCAATATGAAATATATCCGCAGAGCGGAGTACGGGTTTTAGTCATCTTCTTTGGTCATATAAAACTCCACGAGCGTCACAAGCGACACGAGAAGAATTCCCGACCACCAGCGCAGAAGACCGAATACAAGTAAAAAAAGACAAGCATCGGCACAGATCGCAAGCAGGACTCCCTGCCTCAGCGAAGTATTTATATGGTGATAATAAATCTCGTTTTGATTGACGTATTTTCTCACGTAAAACCCGAGCAGGGTAAATGTACACACGAGCGCAAAAAACAGACTGACAAAAAAGAGCAAAAGTGCGAGCACAGTGGACTCAAACGGATCCAACTTAATTACCACGAGCGCCCATGCCGCCCAACTGACGGCCGCACTATACAGGATGCCGGAAAGATATTGTTTGTGAGTCATGGGTATTTAATGCTGTCGCAGGAGATAATAATGCATACGCAGAGAATTTATCAATCAAATGAGGGTTCGCTAGAAAGAGGGGGACACTGGCCGAAGGCCAGTAGTGGTGCCGTTGGTGGGACTCGAACCCACAATCCCGTGAGGGAACGCGATTTTGAGTCGCGCGCGTATACCAATTCCACCACAACGGCGCATAAAACGTGCCCCATATTAATGGATAGCGTAAAAAGCCACAAGCAAAATTCGGGATACTGACTATTTCAGCAATCCCTCCACCGCTTTGCGTACCATGGAGCCATCGGCCCGACCTCGCAATTTGCCCATAGCCAAACCCATCACTTTCCCCATGTCAGCTTTTGAAGTGGCGTCGATTTCCGAGATAATTTCTTTCACCTCATCACATACCTTTTCATACGGCATTTCCGCAGGGAGGTACTCTCTGAGTACCTTTATCTCCGCTTTCTCGGCCTGAACCAAATCTTGTCTACCCCCCTTCTCAAACTGTTCCACTGAATCTTCCCTTTGCTTCACCTCCTTCTTGATAAGATCGATCACCTTCGTATCATCCACAACCATGTTTTCACCGGAGGTTTCATATTTTATAATCGCCGCCTTAACCATACGCACGGTACGCACACGCACTTCATCGTGCGCCTTCATCGCCTCTATCAAATCTTTTTGCAGTTGTTCTTTGAGCATGGAAATTTGTTATTATATACGTCAGGAGTCTAACATTTTTTTATCACGCCGCAAACGGTTGTGAGTGATCGCGAAGCGATGAGCTTCGTCGCGGAGACGCTGTAGCAGGTATTGTGCCGGTGAATCCTTTGGTAAGATCACGGGATCAGACTTTTCGGGCACATATACATCCTCAAATTTTTTCGCGAGCGAACAGAGATTGACCTTCACTCCCAGATCAACCGCCGCCCTGCATGCCGCCGAAAGCTGACCTTTGCCACCATCGATCACGATCAGATCGGGCATGGTATCAAACGAAGCATCCGCTTTCTTTTGCTTTGAAGGATAATAAGCCAGCGCCGCCTTGGCGGCGGCTTCCGAACCACTTTCATTTTTCTCTAACACTCGTTCTACTTCCTCAGGCCATGATTTTATTTCTTCAAATCCGAGTCCGAGAAAAAACGCAACTTCGCGCTTCTCACATACAAGGTAATATTTTGCCGCGGATACTTTTTTATGCAGTCTTGTCAAAAGCTCATTCATTATTCCGCTTTCTTTGTAATGAGGTAAGGACGTAAATGACCGAAGCAACACCCCGTTACCGGATACTTTTTCTTCCTTAATTTCGGCAACCGTGACTCCGCATGCCACAGCTCTTCCGTCTTCATATCTCACATCCACATACGGGGAATAATCCGCAGTCACATCAAAATGCATGACACATACTCCCTCAGAGAATTTTTCCTCGCAGACGCGCACTGACTCCTCCAATTCGGGAGGAACTTCAGTCTTTTTCACCGTTTTGAATCCAAAATCCTCATAGTAGTGCAGCATATGTTCGCCGGTCACAATGTACACCGCGGGAATTTTCTCAAGTTGCATCGCACGCGCAATCAAATACGCACCTACTTTCGAACCACGATGTGCTTCGCGGATATAGACGTTTTTCAAATGCCAAGTAGCCTGCCCCGACTCGTCTGGGCCGGTTGCTCCCTGCATTTTTTTTTCTTTTTTGTCTATGCACACCAAACCAACGCATGCCCCTTCATGCTCCAACAAATAGTATCCTTTCACCGACTCCGCTGTATGCCATCCGCCCTCACCTTTCAATTCATTCACGAGAAAAAGCTCCGCTTTTTTTGCCGCACGAACTTTATATGCGGACCACGTATCACGATATTCTTTTCTCTTATCTTTCACCACATAACGCAGACGGCGCCTGAGTACTTCGTACATGGACTTAAAATCATCGATATCACCTTCTTTCAACGTACGAATGACGAAATGGCGATAATCGCTTTTCTTCGGTACCCCATTCTCAAATACAACCATAGATGCCACAGTCTCATGGCCCGAAATATGCGAAATGTCCATACACTCAATGCGCTTCAAACCACCTTCAATTTTGAGAGCCACTGCAAGCCCGTTCTGTGCACCAACCGTACGTGCTTCCTCGGTATCCCACTTCACCTGACATTGCTTCGCGAAACTTCGCGCATTCTTCCTGCCAAGTTCAAGCAGACCTGATTTCGCACCACGTTTGGGAGTGAGAATTTTCACCTTATGCGCCGCAAAAAGTTCGAGCCACTCTTCGAGTACCAGGGTCTCGATCGGCACATCCTCGATCAGAAGTTCACTAGGAAAATCACCGGTATTCTCATAGTATTCATGTAAAAAACGCTCAAGAATTTCAGCCTTGAGATCAAGATCGGTGTCCGTCACCAATTCTTGCAGATGTGTATGCACGACAAAATTTTCCTGGTTGATCAATTTACCATCTCGCACGACAAATAAATTGAAAAACGCTTTGTCACCTACGATGACAAACGTCACTACATCTCGATCATCATGTGTCGCTTCGGAAATTTTTTGTTTCTCTCCGACTTCTTGTACCGCAAAAAGTTTATCACGCAATTTCGCCGCAAATTCAAAATTCTTGTTCTTTACCGCGCTCTCCATACGCTCCTTTAGTTTTGTGATCACCGTGTCATGTTTTCCTTCGAGAAACGCAATGATTTCATCTATATTTTTTCGATATTCCTCTGGACTGACTTTTCCAATACACGGAGCATCACAACGTCGGATATGGTATTCCAAACACGGATAGGCGATTACCTTGTGCGTCACATTCACATTCAAATTCCCATCAACGCTTCGTGCACCCAAAAAACCGATATCCAGACCACAGTTCCGAAAGTGAAATAATTTATGGAGCAGATCAATGGTTTCACGCACCTTTGACGCAGAGGTCTTTGGCCCGAAATATTTTGCACCGTCCTTCTCCATTTTACGAACGACCTCTATGCGCGGGTAATCCTCGTTTTGTGTAATACGTATATACGCATAATTTTTATCGTCCTTCATCAATACGTTATATTTCGGACTCAATTCTTTAATCAAATTTGTTTCCAAAATAAACGCCTCCAGCTCACTATCCACCACAGTGTATTTCAGATCATCCACCAGCTCGAGCATCTTTTTCAGACGCATAGGACGTTCATCATCATTCCTGAAATACGATTGTACTCTTTTTTTCAAATTCTTCGCCTTACCTATGTAGAGCACCTTTTCTCCACAGAGAAATTGATACACCCCCGGGTGACCGGGAAGATTCGCAACAGTTGCTTTGATTTTTTTTGCTTCGCACATACGATACATTTTATTGGTGCGCACATTCGCTTCGCTCATGTGTGCTTTACGAAAACACGATAACTATATAGCATGAGAAAGAGTTTTTAAAGCATAGCTCATGCAGCAGTCTTCCGATCTCACGAAGAATATCATCGCTCCCTTGGCATTTTTTGGGATTTTTGGCAAAGCACTGCAAGTTGAAGAGATAGAAATGCTCACGTGTCACACGTTTTCCCATTCTCCCAAGCATATAGCGAAGCTATCTCAGCATGACTTGCTTCGCAGTATCCACCAACTCCACACACAGGGGACTATCAAAGCAAAGGGGATGAAAGGAAGGGTCGCCTATGCACTCGCCGGTGTTACAATTGAAAACAGGTCCGCACATTCCGCCGTACTTCTTCAAAAAGCACATCAATGGCGTTGGATTTTCAAAGTTATTCCTTTTATCCGCAGTGTATACGTGTGCAACACGATCAGTTTTGACGCGGCAAAACCGGGCAGTGATATAGACCTATTTATCGTCACAAAGGCGCACCGACTTTTCACGGCACGATTTCTTCTCACATTGCTCACACATATACTTGGCATTCGCCGACACGGAAAAAAAGTGGAATGCCGTCTGTGCTTGAGTTTTTTTATGGATGAGGCCGCCCCGCCTCTTTCCAATCTTGCACTGCGGGAAGATATTTATTTTATCTACTGGCTCAAATGCCTTATCCCTCTCTATATGCAAACACAAGCTGATACCCGCTGGATCGATGAAAGTGAAAATTGGCTATCGCAATTTCTGTACCATCCGACACTTAATAAAATCGCTCCCGATAAAGACAGATGGGTGAAGAAAATAAGTGAATGGATATTGAGCGGCATAGCGGGAAATATGCTGGAGTTCATCCTGAAAACAATTCAATTACATCGTGCGCGCAAAAAAGCGGCCCACCTGAAAGATCATACGGGTACGGTATTGAACGAACACATATTGAAATTTCACGACGTTGACAGACGCAATGAAATACAAAAGCAATGGGAGAAAGTGTATGCTCAAATAATCAAACAGAGAGCATTTTAATATGCTTAACTTTTTCGCCAACTACTTTCGTTCATTTCTCTCACGTCTCTCTCGAGCCCGAAATTCCATGCGCATCACCGTACCGCCGAAGCCGAAGTGTTCACGCATCTGATTTTCCATATAGCGCTTATAAGAAAAATGGAAGGCATCCGGATTGTTAACGAAAAAAATGAAATGAGGAGGAGCAGTCTCCACTTGGGTCACATAATATACTTTCGGAGGTATACTTTTGGTACCGTGTGGCTTATATGAAGTGACAAGCTGGGAGACAAAATCATTCAGCTCGGAAGTGGGAATACGTTTTTGCCGCGCACTATGGATTGTATCAGCGAGTTCAAATACCTTGTCCACGTTTTTACCCGTAAGAGCGGATGTAAAAATCACGGGCACAAAACTTAAAAAACCGCACTTACGTTGGAGATAGTCGAGAAACGTTTTTCGGGAATCATCACCCTTTGGCATCAAATCAGATTTGTTGACCACGAGAATAATTCCCTTTCCCGCATCAACCGCCGCCTGCGCCACATGCAGATCCTGACGTGTAACTCCTTCTTTGTAATCTATGAGCAAGAGTGCAATATTGGAGTCCTCGAGCGCACGAAGACTGCGCATGACACTCAGACTTTCTATCCCGAAATCCACTTTGCCTTTTTTACGAATACCGGCGGTGTCCTTGAAGAGATAAGAATGCCCGCCATGCTCGACCAAGGTATCAAGTTCATCGCGCGTAGTACCGGCAATATCCGAAACGATGGAACGTTTTTCTCCTATCAGTGAATTAAAAAAAGAAGATTTACCTACATTTGGACGACCGACTATTGCCAGCGAAAGCGCCTGTGGCGCTTTCGCTTTCCCAATTCCGGTTTCCTTGAAACCCTCTGCGCGAAGCAACTGGATAATTCGTGAGCTCAACTCTTCGAATCCTCGACTATGGACCGCGGAAACTGCAATCGGCTCGCCAAAACCTAGTTCACACACATTGTACGCGGCATGTGCAATTTGGACATTGTCGCATTTGTTCGCCACAAGAATAGTGGGCTTATGCGCCTGACGGAGTATATCCGCCACTGTAAAATCATTCGCGATCAATTCATCCATTGCATTCACGACAAAAACCACGATGTCGGCTTGTACTATGGCCACCTGTGCTTGAGTCCGTATATCGGCTTCCAGCGACGAGCGAAGCGAGTCGGCTTTCTCCCCTGCAAACTGAATTCCTCCCGTGTCGATCAATTCAACCTCCATGCCTTGGATGACAATACGTTCGTGTACACGGTCTCGCGTGGTACCCGCAACCTCTGATTCTATCGCCTTTCTCTTCTTGATCAGACGGTTAAAAATAGTGGATTTACCCACATTCGGTCTCCCTACGATCGCAACTTTCGGAAGTCTGTCGAGAGAGCATTTTCCATTTTTTTTCTTCACAGTTTTCAAGAGAGGGGTAATATGGTAAAGGGATTTTAGCCTAAGCTGAAGGTAAACTCAAGGTTATGAACTTATATGCACGGCGCATCAAAACACTGGAGAAAAAAATACGTGGGAAAATACGTGGGAAAACGCTTCGCGTTATGGTCGTGACAAAAGATCAGCCGGTTTCAACTTTGGCACAATTGCTTACAATTCCCGAAGTACGAGACATAGGAGAACGGACGTGGCAGGAATTCGAGAGGAGTTTTTTGGATAGCGATCTGTATAATAAATTCAGAGTGAAAAAAGTGTGTTTTCATTTCATAGGACATCTGCAGTCCAACAAAGTGAGAAAAGTAGTCGAATACTTCGATATGATACAAAGCGTGGATTCACAAGAATTGTTTGAAAAAATTCATGCTACTGCAAAAAGTATGGGTAAAGTGCAGGAAGTGCTTCTGGAACTAAATGTCAGCGGCGACAAAAAAAAGTACGGGCTTTCCTGCGACAGTGCGACAGACATTCTCTCCACGTCAAAAAACTTTGCTCACGCACATATCGCCGGAGTGATGACTATTCTCGATGCTTCGCTTTCTCCTTCCCAAAAAAAGAAATATTTTTCACAAGTCAGTGAATTTGCAAAAGCACATAACTTGCAAATCATCTCGATGGGTATGTCGGATGATTATGAGTACGCGGTTGAATGCGGGAGCACGATGATCCGCATCGGCCACGCGATTTTTGATAGTTAAGCTCCCTGATTTTACATTTTCTTTCCCCACGCACGTCAGTGCGTTTTCTTCTCTTCATCTTCCACGTCCACGCACACCAACGCACGTCAGTGCGCTTTCCCCATTTTCATTTCCCCATTTTCATTTTCCCATCTTCATCTCTATCATACGCACATCCATCGCATGAGCAATATCATGATGTTGTTTGCAGAGCGGTGCCATAAAGTACGGGTCGTGGCTCTGACTTATCTCGAATCTGGCCGTGTGATGTATGTTTTTTGCGTCTTTCTCACATTTTCGCACCGCACATTTTGTTCCGAATTCTTTTTGCAAGATTCTCTCCACTTTTTTGGGGATGTGACGCGTTACCTCTTCACCTTTCTTATTTTTCTCCTGTTCTTTCCTCTCAACATCCTCAGCTGTCTCCTCTTTTTCCTCAACGATTTCCCGTTCTCTCTTTTCCAAAAATCCCTGCAACAGTTCGTCTATGTTGATTCCTTTGTTTTGTAGTTCAAGAAGTTTATCAAGTGTGTCTTCAGAAAGATTAAGTTGGAGTTTTTTGAGTGCAGATCCGTTTTTCGCGACTGTTTTTTCGCTTGTTTCTTCACCTCCAAAAGTGTTCGGACGAACACTTTTAGCCCAATTTGATGGCTTGCAC
>CAYHQD010000002.1:0-31747 GCA_964358905.1 uncultured Candidatus Peribacteria bacterium | reverse complement strand
GTAGACTCGAACTACCCAACACGAAAAATCCTATGGCTATCCTCTCACCATTCTGTGCCAAGCAAAAGCGACTTACTCTCCCCGGAGAAAAAAGAGAAAGCCCTTCAAATGCGCCTCTTGCCTTAGCGTTACTTCTCGCCGCCACTCTCATCGCAAGTTTATCAGAAGAGGTACGGGAAGGCGTTGCATCACTTTTCGCAAACGGAACCACCGAAGTTACTCCTGACACAGAAACACCCGTTACGGCCGCACCGATGCCAATTGAACTGACAGAACCAACCAACGAACCATTCAACTTTGAAGTGCCCACCGAAATAGATGATGGAAGTTCCGGCAAACCGATACCAGAAGAGGAGGCTATTAAATCATTTGGTGAAGCCAATAAGCAAGCGGCGAAGTAGTTTCGATTCTTCGAAGACTTTAGGACGACACAAGAGGTAGTACAAGATCGCACCCAGATAACTGCTTACCCCCAGTGCGAGCAATTTTGTGATGACATTGAGGGAAAGTAAATCAAAAAACATCTGTTTCAAAAACCATACGCTAACTCCCATGATAAGCGCAGAAACGAGAATGATACCGATATGTCCCCACGGTATGAAGGCGTATGTATTTAAATACTTGCTACGCAGAAGAAGCATCAGCACGATCATACCGAGGAGAGTGGAAAACGCAGAAGCAACCGCTATACCGTAGACCCCATATCCAAGGTTGATACCCAGATAAAAATTCAAACCCAGATTGATCACCACGGCGGAAACACTTACGACGACGGGGATAACGGTGTTGTGAAGCGCATAAAATGCGCGCGAAAAAAGTGGCAAAAGACTCTGCCCTATGACCCCGATCAGCATCACGCCAAACACGCCGGCCGTTTTCACCGCCGCCTCACTCGAAAACTCGCCACTGCGTAAAATCACATCAACCACCTCATAGCGCAGGACAAAAAGTCCCACGACCATCGGAAAAAGAAAATAACACACGCTCCGTATCACCTTGCGAAGTTCGGCGGCAAATTGCGCCGACTTTTCTTCCTTGGAAAATGGATCTTTCGCACCCAACGTATCTGCGCCGATCTGTGAAAGTGTGGCAAACGATGCCACCGCAAAAGAAACACCGATCAATCCCAGCGGCAAACTGCTCAAATTTACGGCATAATTGAGAACGGTGATACTGCCAAGCGGCAGAAGTGAAGCGACGAGGGTATCAAAGATAAGATTGATCTGCGTCACCGACGTGCCGACCACGCGCGGCAAAAAAAGCCGCCACATACGCCAGATAAATTCGTCCTTCGCATCGAATACAAAACGGTAGGTAAAGCCGGCCATCTTCACACCCGGTAATTGGACCAACATATGAAGCAGAGCCCCTATCACGACCCCTCCCGCCACCGCATACACACCATATTCACGTCCAAAAAATACGATACCCGCGATGATACCGAGATTATAAAAAAGCGGTGCGAGCGCGTAATACAGAAATAAATTTTTCGCATTTTGGATCGCTTGGAATACGGAACTCACACAGAAAAAAATGGGCGACAAAAGCATAATACGCGTAAGCGTCACCGTAAGAGCAGATGTTTCACCATCAAAACCTGGAACCAATATCGCCACAAGCTGTGGAGCAAAGACAAATCCGATCAGCGCGACCAAAAACGTAAGCGCCGTAAGCAAGGTAAGGACATTGGAAATGAAACGATTTACATAATGTTCGTCATTGCCTTTTGCGCTTTTCATCACTTGTGTAAGTACCGGTATAAATGCCGCGGACACCGTACCCATGACGAGAAGCCCGTATACAAAATCCGGTATGCGAAACGCCCCGTAGTAGACATCCAAGTTATAAATTCCTTCCCCGCCCGCCCCAAAATATCGTGCAAGCAGGTGATCGCGCAGTACCCCGAGTATGCGGCTGAATAGCGAGGATACGCCGAGAATCGCCGCACTCTTGTACAATTGTGATGAAGTCACGTAAAGACTTTTATAGAAGCCATTTTTCTGCTATACTATATAGATTTTTAAGAAGAAAGAAAAGTAATGTTATTTTCACACGTCCAATTCGGCAGACATATGAAAGAAACCCTGAGAAGCGAGGTGGGCATGCAGAGCCGACTCGCCATGTCATGGACGGTGAACTTTTTATACCGCCTGAGTTTCATCCTGGGTTGGACGGTACTCACCGCCATCTTCGTCAACCGTATAGGTATCGAATCTCTACCATATCTTTTTGTGGGCAACGCAATTTTGATGATGTGCGGAAGCATCATCTTTTCCGAGCTGGTTCGATATATACGCAAAGAAATTTTAATCATCAGCAATCTCCTCATCGCCGCCGCAATCATATTTGTGTCAGTCACATTCATACTGCCGCGACATGAAACTGCGTTCCTCATCACCACCCTCATCGGCATAAGTTTATTTTTGGGACAAGTGCACATCCTGCTCCAGCTCTTCATCGAAGATATGTTCAGTCCGCTGGAAAGCGAACATGCATTCCCAATTATCGAGACAGCGGAAATAGTCGGAGGTATAGGCGCCGGTTTACTTCTCACCTTGCTGGGTACAATTATCCCGCCTTATAAATTTCTTTACATCCTGGTTATCGCATCGCTCGTCATAATCCCAACTATCGGATACTTCAAAAACAAATATCACGATCTCGCACCGGTAGCAGTGCATAAAAAATTAATGGGAGCACTTCGTCATATTGGCAAATTACAGCGCATAGAAGAAAGCTGGGCGGAGGTGAAAAAAACACGTTTTCTCTGGGGTATTATGGCAATCATCCTGCTCCAATTCATCATTTTTAATCTGGTGGAATTTCAATACACCAAAGCGATCCAACAAGATATTTTAAATGCGCCGGAACACACACTGGCACAGGAAACCGATCATGGCATATACCTGGCTTCCATAGAGTATGAGACACAGAATCCGGAAGTGAAAGCGGCAACTGTGTCCACGCATGAAAAAAAACTCGCGTATACTCTCGGTATATTCCAGCTGATCGTCAACTTTTTCGCACTCTTCTCCCACATATTCGTTGCGGAACGCGTGATGACAAAATTTGGCATCATCTACAGTTTGCTCCTCCACCCCATCCTCATGCTCGCCAATTTTTCCGTCATGACCTTGAGATTCAATCTCTCCACGGCGCTCCTCTCAAAGACAGGATTTGAAGTGGGCCGAGCGATTTTTCAAAACGCCTATCTCTCCACCTACTACTCGCTTAAAGAGGAGGTACGTGAAGAAGTCAAAGAATTCATAGAGGGCATCGTCGTACCGTGCGGCGCCCTCATCGGCACCATATTTATTCTCTTCTACGAGTACATATTGAAAGAAGAGGGCATCACCTTCGCACTCAATATCACCATGCTGTCATTCACCGCAGTGATGGCCGGCATCATTTATCACCTGCAACACGACTATACGAAAATAAGCAAAAAAGCGCTCACCACCATCAGCACCACCGTGGATAAACTGACCGCCATAGAAGTACTGGGACAGAAGGGGCATGATGAAGTCATACCGCTCTTGATAGACACCGCAAAAAATCCCCTTGAAGAAGAAATCGTACGCATCAAAGCTCTGCACAGTCTCGCATCCTACGATGATCCAACGATACTCAACGTCGTAGCGGCCGGACTGAAATGCAATTCGCAACCGATCCAAAAAGCATCGGTTCACACTCTTCTCAAATTCGCGGAACATTATCACCAAAGACGTGATGATATTTTTGTCATCCATGACATATTCGAAATACTGACACATCTCTTCGCACAAGAGTTGCCGTCTGAAACCAAAAAAGACATGATTAAGATCATGGCGCATTTGAGTCCGCACGACACGGTTTCCTTCTTACAACACAATATAGAAAACGGAAGCCATATTCTCAAACGCGACTGTATACGCGCACTCTCGCTTTTTAATGAGCCGCGTCTCCTACGCTCTCTGACGCGTCTATTCTCGTCACATGATACCGACATTCGCTGCGCTGCCATGGAAGCTCTGTGGCACACTGCAAAATACAAGACACTCATAAAAAGAGAACTGCATGCACTTCTCTCAAAATATGTCTTGCAACCGCAAAAATTGATACCCGTCTTACACACCATAGGCGCACTAAATCTAAAAGGATGTACTTCACGTGTGCGCGCGCTTATCTCACACATAGACGAGCAAATTCATCTCACCGCACTCCTTACACTCATGCGCCTCGAAGATGAAAAATCCATCCATCAGTTGGTTGAGACGCTCCTTCGAAGCAAAATGCATTTCGAAGCGGCGGCCGAACACATAGACCACGCGCTTCTTTCAGAACATTACCTTCACACGTTTATGACTGCACTCCAACACGAGGTGAGCGAACGCATCCACCACCTGCTTCTGGAAAATAGTGCGGCAACATTTGCAGAACTCGAAACAGATACTCTCGAGACACTCAGGCATTTCTACCGCGTCCTGCGAAAAGAAAAGGAAATGGTACAAGTAAATGAAATTTTACGCGCGCGCGAGTCGACCCCTCTCACCCGCATTCATAATGCTTCAACCGTATGAGTCTATATTTTCTCAAAAACAGTCTCGTAAAAAAGATCATCCTGCATGTACTGATCGTCGGCGCACTCGGTGCGGGAACTTTTTTCGCGCTTCATACATTTGATATCGTATCCGTGCCGCTCAAAATGGCCGTCATGATTACCGCAGGCATCTCACTCCTCTACCTCCTTTTCATGTATGTCGAATTTATTCATCCCATACAAAAAATTATGCATGAAATGAAAGCTCTCCTCACCGGCAAACGCTACCGCAGAGTATACACGAAGCGCATGGATGAGATCGGTGTCATAGGACATTTTTTCAATGAGATCACGCAAAACCTGGAGCGCATCTCCCACGACCTCACCGAGCACAAACGCATTTCAAAAGAACTCGATGTCGCCCATCAAATCCAGCAAAACCTCCTGCCGAAAGCTGCCCCTCAAATCCCCGACCTCGACATAGTGGCAAAGACCAAACCAGCGGAAGAAATCGGCGGTGACAGCTTCGACTTCATGGAGACCGAAGAGAATCTATTTTTTTACATAGGAGACGTAACCGGCCACGGCGTACCCGCGGGACTTGTGATGATTATGGTGGATACCCTGCTCGATACATTCATAGATAAAGGTATGAATACCAAAGACGTCCTGATCAATACAAATAAGTATCTCGAACCGAAACTCTCCGCGACCATGTTCATGACCATGGTGATGTTTCGCTGGGAGAAAAAAACAGAAAAACTTTTCTACTGCGGTGCTGGACATGAACACGTCATAATCTTTCGTCAAAAAACAGGCACATGTGATGTATTTCCTTCCGGCGGTATCGCACTCGGCATGGTTCCGGACAATACCGCATTGCTGAAGGAGACTGAAATTCGTTTTGAAAAAGGCGACACCTTGGTGCTTTACACCGACGGCGTAAGCGAAGGTGAAAATCCGAGGGGCGAATTATACGGTCTTAAACGCATTCAAGAAATCACTCAAAAATACGGGCGGCTGGAAACTTCTTCTCTCTTATTTGAAGAAATCTCGAAACATTTCTCAAACTTCCTCGAAGGGCATATACAAGATGACGATATGAGTCTCATGATTTTGAAGTACAAGTAAGAGAAATTTCCTTGAGAAATTGCTTGACTTGGATACGCTTTGATACCCTGGCATCACTTCGTCTTTTGAATACAGGCAAGATACATGCTATACTGAAGCGAAAGCCAAAATAAACAAAATGAAAACAAAAACGATTGCATTAAGTATATTTTCGATAATTGCGAGTCTCACGATAATGACCGGGACAGTATTTGGCGTAGCGGAAAACGGAGTTGAGATGGAGTGTGAAAACACCATAGCCGGACTTCCGATGGAAATTTCGGTCAATACACTAAAGAACGTCGACCTCAGTATGATGCTTACTTCACCGACGGGGAAAACTATCTCCTTCGACGAAACGAGCGACAAGAACGGGAAAATACGTATGGAAATTCCGGAGTATCACACCCTCCGTGCAGGAGAATATTCACTGTCCGCTCGTGTGAGTGAGAGTGCAGGTGAAATGCAAAACGCCTGTTCATTCAGTGTATTCCCGGGAGAACTCTCCGTGACAAAGTCACTCATAGAGACGGATAGAAAAACCGCTGAAGCGGGCTCGTTTGAAAATATAGTCGCACATGTGAAACTCGTGGATAATTACCTCAACCCGATCAAGGGTCATACCGTCAAACTGCTTTCGAGCAGAGCGGAAGACGAAGTCCAGTTGCTTTCCTCATTGCCATATACCGATGATGAAGGCACGATTTCCTTCCTCGTACGTTCCGAGGAAGAGGGTATGAGCTCTCTCAGCGCCCTCGACCTCACCGAAGATATGACCATCTCTGCACGCGCGCGCATCGCATTTCTTTCCGCCGATAAAAAAGCACTCGGCGGGGAAAATATAGAACTGCCTTCTTACTCCTACGGAAATTACTACGATGATGCGAGTATCTTCCTCTCAAGTGTGGGAGAACCAGGTACCTTGTACGAATTTGTAATAGATATGGATGGCAATATAAAAAAGAGTAATGAAAGTATGTCCGCAACCGTGAGCGCAGTCGATGAACTGGGCAACACCGTCCCGAACTACATGGGTACGATTCGTTTCAGCTCCACGGACGACAATGCGATTCTGCCGGAGGATTACACCTTCACTACGGATGACCTCGGCGTACATGAATTTTCTCTCGGCGTAACATTTAAATCGCAGGGCACTCATATCCTCAGTGTAAACGATACGACCAATATCGAACTCAAAGGAGAGTTGGAACTCGAAGTCGCACCTGGAGTACCCTCTGCACCGGCGGTGCAAACTATCATAAAAATCACTTCTCCAGCCGAAGGCATATATAAATCCGACACTATCAAACTGAGCGGCACAGCTCTGCCGGACACGTCACTTCAGGTACTTGAAGGCACTGCACGAATCGCGGAGATAAAAAGCGATACTAACGGCAATTTCGAAACGTCGCTCTCCACGCTGAAAGATGGCGCACATGTACTCTATGTAGCCGCATTGAATGCCGACGGACAGATAGTGAGTGAATCCGACCGTATCGCCTTCTCACTCGACAATACACCTCCCCTCATGACGTCTTTCACCATGGAACCGCTAACCGACATCGAGCCGGGAAGCGAAGTACAGGCAAAGCTCGTGTCGGAAGCTGGGCTCTCCGAAGTGACCATTCTCATCAACAATCGCTCTGTGGAACTCGCGGAAGTACTCGGTGAAGAAGGCACGTACACAGGCACCTTCAACGCGGACAGTACACCCGGCACATATACCGTAGACCTCATACTCAAAGATAACGTCGGCAATGAAACAGGTCTTCTTAAGCAAACCGAATTCGCAGTCAAAGCTTTAGTGAGCCTGCCTACGCAAGTGACGGAAATCACCGCAGTACCGAGTGACCAAAAAGTGACCCTGACATGGGCCGCGGCGGAAGACAACACCTACATCACCGCATACAAAATTTCCTACGGATTCAACCCCGAAGGACTATACTTGGAAACAACGACGCGTGACTCAAGCACCACATGGTATGTACCGAATCTTGAAAACGATCAGACCTATTATTTCGGTATGCAAGCCATAGACTCGGAAGGTAACGCAGGTCCGATGAGCGAACTGCTTTCTGCGATCCCTCTGGCTCCCGCCGGCGCATTGCCTGCGAGCCTTGGAGAACCGATCGTACTCGAAGAACTCCCTTCTGCGACACCAAACACGGGTCCCGAAGTTTGGTTCTTTATCCTTGCCTCATTCATCATAGTTGATATAGTGTACCGAGCGAAAGGAGCAGTAAAATAGGAGATACCTTCGTTATTCAATCGCTCCGCTCGCGCATACCATGAGTTTAATTTTCGCCTTTATCAATATATTCCTCCAGCTACTCAGCTTTGCGATTATCGTACGTGTGATTCTTTCATGGATAAAAGTGGATCAAGCGTCGAAATTGTACCTTTTTATCAGGGATGTCACCGAACCAGTACTCGGTTTTTTTCAGAAAATCATCCCGCGTATAGGCATGATAGACATATCCCCGCTCGTCGCACTCATCGCCATCGATCTCGTCCGAAATCTCCTCGTAAACCTGATCGTAAATTAACAAATCCCGTGCATGAAAATTCACAATACGCTGAGCAAGAAAAAAGAGCTTTTCACACCGATTCACCCAAACGAAGTACGCATGTATGTATGTGGACCTACGGTATATGACTACGCTCATCTCGGTCATGGCAGAAGCGCGGTATCATTTGATATAATCCGCAGATACTTCATATACAAAGGATTCAAAGTAACCTACGTATCCAACTATACGGACATCGAAGACAAGATGATCGAACGTGCCAAACTGGAAGGTATCACAGTGAAAGAATTAGCGGAAAAAATAATCCCCCATTATGCGCAGGACTACGGCAGACTGAATATTCTCCCGCCCGACCGCACTCCCCGCGCCACCGAGTTTATCAAAGAGATGATCGAACTCATTGCGACACTGAGAGAAAAAAAATATGCTTACGATCTCGAAGACGGCGTATATTTCGACATTGCTAAGGATACCGAATACGGGAAATTATCGGGACAAAAACTTGAGGAGTTACAGATGGGTATCCGTATAAAAACTAAGACAGGGAAACGAAATCCTGCGGATTTTGTGCTATGGAAATTTGAAAAACCGGGTGAGCCCGCATGGGACAGCCCGTTTGGCAAAGGACGACCGGGATGGCATATTGAATGTAGCGCCATGAGCACTAAATTGCTCGGTCAACCTTTCGACATTCACGCAGGGGGACTCGATCTCATCTTCCCTCATCACGAATGTGAAATCGCCCAAAGTGAATCGGCGACAAAGAAGTCGTATGTGAAGTACTGGATGCATAACGGTTTCGTACAGGTCGACAATGAAAAAATGAGCAAGAGTCTCGGGAATTTTTTCACGCTGAAAGATATTTTTGCGAAATACGATCCGAAAGCGGTGCGGCTCTTTTTGATTTCAACACACTACCGTGGACCGATTAATTTCTCCGACGTACAACTCGAACAAGCGGTTCAGACACTCAGACGTATCAACGATTTCGTCTTCAATCTCAAAACCTACACCAGCAATGCAAAAAACCACGCCGCACTCACCAAACTGCTTGCAAAAACCAAAGCGGAGGTGGAAAAAGCATTTGAAAATGATTTCGAGGTACCGCAGGCTCTGGGAGCTATATTCGATATGATGCGTGAAGCAAACAAATTCATCGCGAATAAAAAAATATCCATCAAAGACGCCATGCACATACTAAATCAACTGCGCTCCTTCGATAGCGTGCTCGGCATTTTGACGGAAGTTGACGGCGAGACATTTATCGACGTAAAGATCGAATCACTCATAAAAGAACGCGAAGATGCACGAAAAGAAAAGAATTTCAAAAAGGCCGACCAAATTCGAGATAAATTAAAGGCGAGAGGTATAGAACTTATCGACTCTTCGGACGGCGTGAGGTGGAGGAAGGCTGAAGGAGCATAGGACAAACCTGCGTCACATCCCCCGCTCCCATAACGACACAGACATCCAAGGCACGAAGTGCCTTTTTTAGTATCTGAACAGTACCTGAAAGACTTCGCCCATATACCGCTGATCCGTTTTTTTGCACATTAAGTGCATCCACCAACATACCCGCATTCACCTTCACCATATCCTCTTTGCTGTCACGTGCACGATACACATTCGGAATGACGACAAATGAGGCGGTTCCGAGCGCCTTTACAAAATCCTTAAAAAAAGAATGCAGTCGCGAGTATTGATGCGGCTGAAATACACAGACCAGCCGCCTCTCCGGATAGCGCTCTCGTATCGCACGCAAGGTCACCAAAATCTCAGTCGGATGATGTCCGTAATCATCAAAAAGTTTTGCGCCATTATATTCACCTTTATACTCCAACCTCCTCCACGTACCCTTGAATGAAGCCAGTATTTTCATCGCCTTCTCCTGCTTCACCCCGGCATCAGCCGCCGCCCGTATCGCCTGCCAGGCATTGAGCCGATTGTGCTCCCCGAACACTTGCATCGGAAACACTTTGCGATCGGCTTTTTTCACCTTCACCACCCTACCCTCATACCCGCGGAGGATTTCGGTGGCGCGAACATCCTCACGATTCACGACCACAGTTCCCGTCACCTGCCTACACAACCGTTTGAACGCTCGATAATAATTGCGCGCCGTCTTATAATAATCAAGGTGATCCGGTTCAACATTCGTAATCACCAATACATCAGGCCTATAGTTGAGAAAAGCCTCCCTATACTCACACGCTTCAAGCACAAAAATATCAGAACTCCCCACGCGATAGTTCTTACCTTCGAGTGCGGGCACCTTCGTCCCAACGATCACACTCGGATCTTTACCGCTTTCCACGAGAATCTGCGCAAGCATGGCCGTCACCGTTGATTTACCATGCGTCCCGCTTACACAGAATACTTTTTTACCCTTGATAACTTCCGCCACGGCCTCAGGATAGGTAATCACGGGAATTTTGAGCGCCACCGCCTTCGCAACTTCGACATTTTCGGATGGAATCGCGTAAGAGATCACCACCACCTTTACACGCTCGGTCACGGACGACGCATCATGCCCTTTCAAAGAGACATCACTCCCAGTCACCTTGCACCCCTTCGCGACCAAAAAAGCCCTCAGCGCACTCATACCAATCCCGCCGATCCCCACCATATGCACCACAGTACCTTTTTGAAACACATCCATTCCCTATATTACATCGCGTCAAAATGTAACACACCCCGTCATCTCAAAAAAGACCAGAAAACAAGACTGGATAAAATGTTCCCTCTATAGTACATTACAAGAGCCAACCTAGGAGCTTTTTATGGAGACTCAATTCCGCCCGCAAGATTCAAATATCATGATGATGATCATCATCGTGGGTTTTCTGATGATCGCGTATATGCTCTACAGCCTAACCTTATCCATCTATCGTAATTATAGCATCAACGTGCATATTCAGAATTTCGAGCGCACCAACATTCAACTCCAAAAAGAGATAGAAGATAAAATGAAAAGCTACGCCTACTATACTTCTCCCGAATACCAAGACAAGATCGCCAAACAAAATCTTGGACGCGTAAATTCCAGAGAAGAAGTGATAGTCATACCACCTTCCGCAGTGATCTCCGTGTTTGAATTCGACGACATTGAAGCGGCAAACGCAGCGAAGCGCGCACGCATGTCAAACCTGCGCCGATGGTGGGAATTTTTCTTCGCGCAAAATCCGTTTAGATACTAAACTGGTAGCCGCTTCGCGGAACAGATATTTGCAAACATTCCAGCCTCAGTCAGGGGAGAAAAAACTGCTCAGCTACGCTTCGCAGTAGTGGTAGCAGGAGGCGGATTCGAACCGCCGACCCCAGGCTTATGAGTCCTGTGCTCTAACCAACTGAGCTACCCTGCCACGATTTCAGCTCGGTTATTGTATGTATTTCCCGCTCGGCTTGCAAGAAAAATACGAAAGCTCATTGTGAAAACACCAAATTAATGGTACAATAACAGGATTTATTCACTTAATTTTTCTTGTATGCAACACAAAAATAAAAAAATTCTGAGTGCGCTTTCGCTTACCGCACTTTTTTTAAGTTTGGTGATAACCCCTCTGCAGGCCATCCAGGCGGCATCATCCGATCTTTATACTATATATTTGGATCAAGCGAAAGAATTTGAAGGAAACGACTATGGTGAAATGATGAATATCATCAAAAAGCGCCTTTACGATCTTGGCACGGCATCTTCTTGCCCCAACTTTACCAAAGGTACGGGGAAATCATATGCGACCTCGGAAGAATTTACCGATGCGTTCACTTCCCTCATGCAGGGTATTCCAAGCGACTGCTGGACGGCGGTAACAAATAATGCAAAATTGTACGATACGGCATTCTATGGTCATGGTAAAATTCTCGAGTGGTACCGCGACCTGAACTATTCGATCAATGTAAACGCCGGACAGAAACCGGTGGATTACAGCGTGACAAAAGAAGTAAAAGTGGAAGAGAAAGTACCTGCACCGGTAGCGGCAAAAGAACAAGAACCTGTCAAAGAAGCGGAACAACCAGCCGCTGAAGTTGTGCAACCTAAACCGAATGCAGAAGTAACTACCGAAGTGGCGCCCGCACCCGAAGCGACTTCCCCCACATCTTCAAGTGAAACGGTAACCCCTGTCCCTGAGCAAGGAATCGAGGCCGTATCCGCACCCGAAGCAACTTCCCCCACACCTTCAAGTGAAACTGTAGCCCCTGGCCCTGAGCAAGGAATCGAGGCTGTATCTGCACCCGAAGCCGATAGCAATAAAAATGAACTTCCAGATGATTGGGAACAATTTTTCAGTGTAGATTCAAATGAAACCGCCTCAAACGACTCGGATAATGATGGATTGAGCAATGCTCAGGAATTTGAAATGGGATCAGACCCGAGCAATGAGGACTCAGATGCGGACGGTCTCAGTGACAACGAAGAAAGAAATATCGGTACCGACCCTGCAAATGCGGACTCAGACGGAGATCTCGTACTCGACAGTGAAGAAATCGCCCAAGGAGGAAACCCCCTTGCAGGTGATAGCAATAATGATGGATTGAGCGACTACGCAGCAGCGCAGTATGGTCTCACCGATGCATCACCTGAGAGCTTGGCGGTAGATGCAAACGCCAACTCCGTACCCGATCTCGTTGAACAGAAAATTGCCAAAGAAACGGGTATCAACATAGCAAATGGTTGGCAAGATACAGACTTTGACGGTCTCAGCGACGCATATGAAGCACTCAAGGGTACCAGCCTGACAGAAGAACGTTCTCTTGATGATGAGCTGACAGATACCGAAGTAGTACTCGACTACGTCAATGTACGCACACGAAAAATTCGTCAACTCCCACTCAACAATCCTACGAAAGCACGTGTGGTAAACTGGCAAGAAGGAGAAGTATCGTATGATGCAACTCCCCTTATGAAAGGCACTGCACCATCAGGGACAAGTATGATCTTTTACTACATAAAACCGGGAACAAGTGAAAAAGTAGTCGTAGGAAAATTTCAAGCGGATGAAAAAAATAAATTCATCGGAGAACTTTCCAAACTGGGCGAAGGAACCCACACGCTCTATGCAAAAGCGATGAGACCGGATGGCAATATCGCCGATCAAACCAAACTCACTCTCACTGTGGCAATATCCCCGGTCGAAGTTGAGAAACCGAAACTGGAATCATTTGCCAACCTGGAAAAATCAGCGACACGCCCACGCTTCATCGGTTATACAAAGCCGGGAAGTATCGTAGAAGGATACTGGCAAAGTCTTATCCTTTCCTCTGCGGTGATCGCCGACAGTGAAGGTCGATTCGAGATAACACCGAGCGGTGACCTGGAACAAGGCGACCACAACGTGTGGCTCTATTCCGTAGATCCTTCCACAGGTGTAAAGAGTGAAAACTCAACCGTAGCCTTCAACCTCGGAGAATCGGTGGAGACCACGGTACTCAAGATAAACGAAACTGATAAAACCAAAACTCCGCTCCTCGCGATTATAGGAGGCATGGTACTCGTCGGCGTCGGCGCGGGATTTTATCTGCTCCGTAAAAAGAGTGCGTAATCCACACTCTATTTTGAATCAACGTTTACATCTTCTCCGCGTAGCTTGATCGGAGTCCCTTCAAACGGCTGATACTCTTTGAGCTGAATCTCCTGCTTTTCCATACGGGATTCTCGCCTGCGCTCCGCCGCATCATACTGAGATCTCACACGATCCTCAAGTATCTCAATGTAAGTCGGCGTATCTTCCGATGTCGTCTCGGGCGTCTTCAGGTTAGTATCCAAAATAGGAATTTCTTTTTCGATAACCGGCTCGAGATATGACCCCTTATCTTCAGGCAAAATAATCGGATCTATAGGCTCGGCCATATACGGTTCGGGAATAGAATTATCGATCAAAGCATCTCGGTAATCAGGTTTCACTTCCGGGACAACCAAGACTGGCACAGGTATCTCATCTTTTTTCTCCACCACTTCTCTAAAAATCTCATCAAATTCACGGTCAATGTAACTGTCACGCAACAGCTCCGGATTCGCTGTTACCGACGGTACCGCTTCCACCGGCTCAAGACGCACCTTCAACACTGGGATCGCATCAATCGGACGCTCATCCATCACCGCCGTCACCTCCGGCGCAGACAAAATTTCGGCATCTTCCCAGACATCGAGATATCGCACTTTATTCTCCTCGGGCAATTTTGCATACTCCCTGGCTAGGTCAGGCAGACGGGTTTCAAGCAATACATCCACTTTCTCCGTAAATTGGGCATCTTCCACGAACACTCTGTACTGAGCTGGATCCACCGACACCTCTTTCTCGAGAGGTACAAATTCTTTATAAGAAACCGTGGATACCTCTTGGGCCACAGAACGAAGAGAAGTGGTGATATCCTCATTCAAAGTGATCGTCTTTCTCTCAACAGGCACAAAATCCCTAAATAAAAATTCATGACGATATGCCTCATCGCCGACGCCCTCCTCATAGCTCACCTTCACAAGGCCATTCTTATCACCCTCAAGTAACTCTATTTCGACTCCCTCGCGCCGCATCATTTCACTTAGCTCGTTACGCGGATCCGCGGCTTCCGCAATCACCAAGGAATTCACAATAGAAGTGAGATTCTCCTTTAAATCATCGGCCGGTACTTCAACTTGTGGCATATTCGCTACATAGAGCACCCCTTCCTGCACCACCACATCTTCGACCACCTTACCTGCCCTCTTCACACGAATACTCATATCACCGTCTTTTCCGCGACTGACATCTATATCATAACTCGTATCACCCAATTCCTGCACCAAACGAATAGTCACGCCACCTCCCAAAATTGCCATACGACGCTCCACTTCTTCCAGATACGCATACGCAGTCAAAGGCTGAGCGAGGTACTCATAACCTATAAACACGATAAGAGTCAGTGCCGCCATAACCGGTACAAATGCAAACCTCCATCTAAACGACCTTGGCTCATACTCACCTTTATTTTCCTCCACGCGCATCGCGTATTCATGCACTAACCGAGACCTGAGCTCCGCTTTGAAACGAGAAGCATCATGTTCATAGGTTTCAATTTGCCCTAACTTTGTTTTCACGTCATTCATAATTAGATTTGTTGAACATTTTTTTTATACAATACTATATCGATCCTTTCATCCATCGCCGCAATTTGTTTAACGCGCGATTCATGCGTACTTTCACCGTTCCTTCTCTCACATTGAGTATATCACCGATTTCCGAGAATTTTCTGTCTTCAAAATAACGTAGAGTGATAATCGATTGATCCAATGGAGCCAATTTTTTGATATATTCGAGCATAAGGGTGAATTCCATTTTATTGGCTTTCTCCTGCTCCCATTGCTTCACCTCATCTTCCGGAGTTTCAAACGTAGTGGGTTCTTCATGCGGCTCCAAAAAATCAAAGAACAACAATCGCTTTTTCCTAAAGTGCTGGTTGATCTCATTCGTCGCAATCCGATACAACCAACATGCAAATGGCACCTCGGTCACTTTGTAGCGTGGAAGAAAATTAAGAACTTTCATAAATGTCTCTGAAGTCAGATCTTTCGTCAGCTCCAAATCGCCTGTACGCTTGAGAATATAGTGAAACATTACATCAAAATACATGTCGTAGAGCCGCGCAAACCCGTCTTGCGACTGTTTCGCACTCTCAACAAGCTCCGTTTCCTGTTCCTTAGAAAGTTCATTCATACGCCCTGGAATATACCACTTCAACACAAAAAATAAACCTATTTTACGAAGGACGGTGATGTCAAAGAGCGGTAGTATTGATCCGATTCAATAAATGTCGGTAGTGTGCAAAGGTTACAGAATTTTACAATAAAATATAAAGGGAGAAGAGATAGGGGATACTTGAGGCACGTAGGGATTGACAATCCGTTGAACAAAAAATATAATCAAGCTATCCAAAATAAAAATACATACTAACCTAAAACAGCATGCAAAACTTTGGCGGGTTCAACCCGATGGGAGGCGGTTCCGGAGGGGGACGTGTAGTTTCCGAGCGCATTGTGGGATCCAGTAATCCCATCGCGCGCTATTTCAGAAATTTTATGAAGTCGGTGGGAGGTGCCATACTTGGAGTAGCACTCTTCTTCGGTTCATTCGGAGTCATGTGGTATTCAGAAAACTTTGTGAAGCATTCCGAAGTAGTCGTCGCATTACCTATGAGCGACTCAAGCGCACTCACCGAAGGCACGGTCAAATTCGACGGTCCTGTCGACATTGCGAGTTTTGCCTACGCAAAACCAAACAACGAACCGGTGCTCTACTATTCGTTTCTCGAAGAGACCTGTATTCTGGAAAAATACACAGTAACGGAAACAGTGACACGAAACGGACAAGATGTGGAACAAACTGTAGAAAAAGAACGTAATGTATGGAAGGGACAACCCGTAGAACAATGGGCCGACTTCACCGTAGGAGGCACCAAAGTCAGTCCTTCGACCGCCATGCAACGTCTGACACTGACAAACATTTCTCAGGATGGGGACTATTCGGGCAATACCTGTGTGATAGGCGGAATTCGTCATAAAACCGAGGCATTTGCCAGCGGTCCCGCAACCCGCCTCATCGTCGTGGGTGATTACTTAAGTGGAATGGTATCAGGAGGAACTACCTTTATTATCAGCGATCTGACCAACGATCAGCTGGTGGCTAAATTGCAATCGGAAGAAAAAGCGCTTTTCTGGATGCTAAAAGGTATCGCGGTACTGATGTTCGCCGCGGGTCTCACACTTATCGTCTCCCCTATTCTGATGCTTCTCAATATCCTGCCTGGACTTGGTAAATTCTTACAAATACTAGTCTTCATCGTCTCCTTCTTGCTCGGTATTGTAGTCGTATTACTTGCCACTATCATCCTCAAACTGTGGTGGCTCATACTTATCATTATCATCGGACTCCTCGTGTACACGTGGAAAAAGAAAAAAGAAAAAAGTTAATCCTGCCCCTCGCGCTCAGAATGTTTTCAACACCACAAAATCCCCGCACATGCGGGGATTTTGCTTTTAGAATGAAATAAATGTGCCTGCCGCTACGCGGAAAAATAATACAAACAAGACCCTTCTTGGTCGGAAAAGGGAAACTGCTTCGCTACGCTTCGCAGTAGTGGTTGCGGGGGCAGGATTCGAACCTGCGACCTCCGGGTTATGAGCCCGACGAGCTGCCACTGCTCCACCCCGCGTCAAAAAATATGAAAACCTTATTTTAAAAGGCTCATGTAATCTAGAGAATCGAGGTCAAAAAGTCAACCATATGCACGCACAAGCGCATGCGCTGTATGATAAAAGATTACCACCCTACTCCACCACCAGCTCGAAGACATATCCTTTGATTTCGTCGTAATCTCCGGAACGCGGTAAAAGCACATAAGCTCCGCTCGCGTTGATCATACTGTATAAATAATTTGAACTCGAGAGCACGTTATTCTTTTCCACCTGGAAATCTTTAAACATTTTCAGATAGGTATATGCGGAAATCGGCTCCATATCGGTATGTACATAATCACTGACGGTATTGAAGAAGTCGACCGCTTTTTCTTTATCACTTTGCAACTTCATCTCCTTCACCTTACGTAGCATCGCTTCGATCACCTTCTGCTGGCGCTCCGCACGATCAAAATCGGAAGTCGACTTACGACTGCGCGCAAATTTAAGGGCGCTCGCTCCATCCATGTTATACTGCCCCGCCTTCAAATTAAAAACCTGGTAACCCTTATTTGCGGTAGGGTATTGATAGTCATAAATATCTTCGTCCACATATATATCAAGCCCGCCGAGCACATCCACCGCCGCCTCAAATCCTTCGAGATCCACAGCAGCATACTCGCTGATTTTGAGTCCGAGAATGTCCTGCAACGCATCTTTTAATTTCTCGATACCGTAGTGGTGATAAATTTCGTTGATACGTCGTCCGTTGACATACAAATCACGCGGCACGGATATGAGAGTGATACGTTTCGTATTGGGATTTATCGCCACCACCATGATGGTATCCGTAAGACCTTGATTCTGACCGATGAGCAGAAAATTCATCACCTCCTCGGGGTATTCGAGTATAACCTCCCCTTCTTTATCCACGGCCCTTGCGATCAACGGATTTTTTGATAATTTCTCGCTCAATGCATCGACATCGACTTTAATTTGAGACACATCCTCTCCCTCAATCGTAGAGAGTTTATCGTTTATATTCTCGAGGACGGCCATAGTCGCCTTGAGTTCACTCTGGGTCTTTTTGAGTTCGTTATATACGCGTTCGTTCTCACCGCGTGCATCTCCAACTTCGGTATAGAGCGATCCCATCTGGAAATTATTGGTATGAAAAATATCCGAATACCTCCCCATGACAAACCAAACACCGAGTGCCAAAACCAAGAGTGAGAAACCAAGTATATACAGACTCAGCTTGATCTGTGACGTCATATGATGATGCACGGTTTCCATGTGTTGAAGTTCAATTTGATTCATTGGGTGGTAATTGCTGATTTTCACTTCCCGGCGGCTTGCCTATTTCACCGAGTTGCACTGGAGTCGTATCGGCCAAATCAATTCCGATGCGTGCGGAAATTTCCTGATCGACGAATTCTTTTTTACGCCCATATTTCATACGGGAGTATTGTGTGACGATTTCAGCTATTTTTGCATTTTTACCTTTGGTATCCCACACCGTATGGAGGGAAAATGGACGTGAGGTCGTGTTGTCGATATTCAGTTTGATATATGCCTTGAATTTCGCAATACCGATGATGTCCTGTTCGGAGAGCACGGGAGCGTATTCTTTCGCCAGATACTCGCCATCTTCCGCACCGACTTTGAACGACATCATCGTACCCACGTTACCGAAGACGGCATCGCGGATTTTTGAAGAAGTGGTACCGAATTTGGTCGTCGTCAACTGGTTGATATACTGATGGGCCATGATCAGCGCGAGATGGTACTTTCTGGCCTCGGAAAGAATCTCGCAAAACGAATCTGTCGCAAAATTCTGAAACTCATCCACATAGAGGTAGAAATCCTTTCGCTCATTCTCCGGCATATCCGCACGGGCCATAGCCGCCATCTGAATACGCGCTACGAGCACGAGACCGAGAAGCTGGGTATTGAGATCGCCAATCTTACCTTTCGAAAGATTGATGAGCAGGATTTTTTGCTTATCCATCACCTCGCGGAAATCAAACGCCGATTTCGTCTGACCTATCGTATTGCGCATGATCGAATTCGTGATAAACGGACCGAATTTTGCGGAGAAATACGGAATCATTTCCTGGCGTTCACGATCAGCAGTGTGCGCATATTCATGTACCCAGAATGATTTCACGACGGGGTTTTTGATCTTAGAAACTTTGTAGCGCATAAATGCGTCATCGGTGAACATACGGGGCACATCGACGAGCGTCGCACCCTCTTCCTTATCTTCCATGAGAGTCAGACACGCGTTGCGGAAATAATGCTGAATACGCGGACCGAAAATTTCGTCGCCGAAAAGTTTGATAAAAATTTCCGTAGCCTGAGAGGATGCGAGATCCATCTGCACGGGCGTATCCGCTTCGAGAATATTGAGCCCCATCGGGCGCTCCAAATCCGCGGGATTAAATACGATGACATCTTTCGCCCGCTCCTTGGGAATATAGTGCAAAATATCTTCGATGAGATCGCCGTGTGGATCTACGACACAGACACCTTCGCCATTGGCGATATCTTGACGTGCCATGTAGCTGATCAGCGCCGATTTACCGGTACCGGATTTACCGATGATATACATGTGACGCGTGCGATCATTTCGGGTGATATGAATTTCTCTCTGCTCACCGCGATAGACGTTGTGTCCGAGTAAAATCCCTTCTTTCGGCAAATCGGTCGGCGCGGGTATGACGGTATACGGGAGCCACTTAATCGTCGGCGAGTAATTGTATTTGCTCACCGGAAAATGGTACATTGATGCCAACTCCTCCGGCACCATAATGGATGTTTTATTTCCATGCTTGGGCAAGCGCAAGTGATATCCGTGCAGAAGCGCCGGCGTACTGAGAAAATCCAGAGGCACGATACGACGATTCTGGAAGTAATTCATCTCCGGTGAATTGAAAAGGTTGAATGCGATAACCAGATTATTCAAAATATCTTCGGTGTGCTCTTTCGTAGGGGAAGAAGCCACCAGACGAATCCCCACTTCAAATCCGACCGAGAGAGCTTTCTCTCCAATATGTTTTGCCACCTCTTCACGGGCTTGAAGCATACGCTGAAATGAGTCACCGCCTTTCGCACCGGGCTCATTGGTGGAACCTTTCACATCTTCGGGACCGAGAATTGCCCCCACGATGATACTATTCAAAAATCCTATGATGGGAATACGTCCGAGAAAATTGGTAACACCCGATCCGTAGGTGTTCTTTTTACCCTTAAACATAAGAGCACCTTCCATCTCAGCGCGTTTATTCCATCCCTTGCCTATCGAATTGATTACGATCTGGATTGAAGCGAAATCAGCATCATCCAACTTTGAAAATACATTCGTAATATCATTGAGCGGATCATTTTCTATAGTCTTGTATGTCTTCACAGGAAACCAATAATCGCGCTTTTCATAGAGATAAAACGCCTTTACGCTATCCCCTTTCTTACCCAATTCGTATGGTTTCACATAGGTGATATCGGCATCGGGATAATAGGACGTAATCTGTTTCTCGACGAGGGTACGGAAATACGGATAGGTCACGACGTAGAAATACAATTCCTTTTCCTTTAGCACCAATTCAAACGACACCATATCGTGATTCACCAACCAGGATTTCCAGAGATTCCAAAGATTCAACTCGCGAATTTCATGGATATTGCGATAAAACTGCTCCATCACGGCAATTTTTTCACGAAAGTCCTTCTCCGTTTCTTTTTCCTTATCTATCTTGGAATCCTTGCGTGGAAGCATCACTTGCATGAATATCAGATTTTTCTGATGCACACGGGCATACGTATAACGAAGCGCACGCAATGCGAGCCTAAAGAGCAATACTGCAAGCACTAAAATACCGAGCGCATAGAGCGGATACGTGAGAATAAAATCCCAGAGGCCGGCGAATATGGTTTTTACCAAATACATATCTTTATATTTAATCCTTTCATTTTAACATTATTTTAAGAAATTTTCAATTTTGACGATTATGAGAACTGCTACAAAACAAGCCAAAAAACGGGAAAATATGTATTCGCCATAACGTTACTCAAAAAAGTCAAGTCATCTTCTTTCCATCACGCCAAAGACGCGGATATGATATGTATGAATATGGATAACGAAAAAGTCATAATTGCAGATACATTTCTCACTCGTCTGCGAGGAGTAAAAGGCTTGAAAAATCCCGTAAAAGGGACAAGAATGGCATTCCGGAATTGCAGGATGATCCACACATTCGGAGTAAAATACGACCTCGAGATACAATTCCTGGATAAAGACGACAGAGAAATAAAAAGAATAGAAAGGCTGAAACCCTGGCGCATAGCCATCGGCCCAAAGAAAACCGTTACCGTGATGGAAACCGTGCTGTAAAAAAGTTTGTTACCATTTATTACCACTTACCCCACACTTGTATGAAACTGCAACTTTGCAAGATATATCTCGCGCTCACAGAGAAAAAAGCACAGGCAATGTCCGAATACGCACTTATACTTGCTTTGATAGCCGTAGTTGTGGTCGCAGTGGTTACATTGCTTGGAACTACGATTCAAGGTGCGTTCCAAGACATAGTCGATTCGTTCTAGTTTAGCACGTTCGTATATGCTACGGTCATTTGCACAAAATCGCGCCCAAGCGCTGGTGGAATTCGCGGTCGTGTTTCCCCTTATAATAATTTTGCTCTTTGGCATATATGAAATCGGTATCGCCCTCTCTGTACAACAGACGATAACCTACGCATCGAGAGAAGGCGCCCGCGTCGGCGCATTGACAAATGAAAACGCACAGATAGAAAGCGCCATCGGCACCGCCACACAATTCATAGATGAAAACGGTGACCGAATCACCATTCAAATCATCCCCGAAGATGAAACGAGCAGAAACCGAGGCGACGAGCTCACCGTACTGATAGAATACGACCTCCCTCTCATCATCCTAAATATCATATCCGAGAACATCGTCTTATCATCCCAGGCGGTAGCTCGAATCGAAATTTAGCACCAAACCAATGACATACCTGCGAAAATACATCGGCGGGAACAAGGGAAACGCAATGGGACTCACCATGATAATGGTCCCATCCGTGCTTATACTGACCGGACTCGTAGTGGATGGCGGCATGATATTCGTCAAAAAAGCTCAACTGCAATCAATTGCGGACAGCGCAGTCAATGCGGGCATATCGGTGTCGGGAGATGAGATAGTGGATATCGTGGAGGCTATGGCGGCGCAAGATCCCGAGTTCGAAGCGCCTGAAAACATTGTGGACGCTCTGAGCAATGATGATCGGGCGGTACTCGCAGCCAGCACTGGACCATCGCAAATGGCGGAAAATTATATAGATTTAAACAATTATGATAATTTGGCGCTTTCTCCCCAAGATATCACATTCCCCTACAATTATACGGTTGGAGATGATACTCTCTCTATGAAAATCGAACTCGGAACTACGCATGAGCTCTACTTCGGCTCCATGATGGGTATCGAAACCCAATTCATCTCGGCGGAATCAATGTCATCCATAAACATAGACTGATGGAATACAAGGAATTTCAAAAACAGCTAAAGAATGCATCTCCGAAGACCACGTTGAGCTGGGAGCTATATAAAAAAAAACGTTTTAAAAAACGGATTATCATTGGATCCGTCATCGCGGTATTCGCCCTGATCTGGATGCTTTTGTACAATGCGAAAGCCGACCAAGAAAAAGCGCTCACACATGTCATCGTTGCAACGGACGAAATCTCAAAGGGTACACAGATCGAAAAAAAACATCTGACTCAAGGAAAATTCGCACGCCAACAATTGCCGAGCGGCTACTTCTCAACCAATGAAGAGTTGATAGGTCTCTTCGCCGTACAGACCATCCCCGCGAATGCCATCATCACCGCGGAAGATGTGAAAATATTCATACAAAATGACTCGATGGCAGTCGAACTCGGCGAGAATGAAGTGGCATTGACGATAGATGCATCCTGGCTCGAAAGCAAATTTCCGCAAGTGACAAAAGGTGATCGCGTGAGCATTCTCATAAGCAACCCTCAAAGAGGTATAGATGATACTCTCTTCCTCGTAAGCGCGGCTGAAGTGATAGATTATGTCCAGGACGGGAAAAACACTTCTTCCAACTACCTCACCTTAAAAGTAACCGAAGATGAAAGCCGCGATATTCTCTATGCAAAAGCGAAAGAACAGCTAATCACCGTAGTACTGACACAATAAATATGAACCAACCTCGCACGGCACAATTTAAACAAGTCATCACGTTCTTATCTGCGAAGGGCGGGACGGGGCAGACGCTGATATCGAGCAATCTGGCATGTATCGCCGCACAGCGACACCCTACCCTCTTTATCCAACTGACGAAGTATCCGGATGCGCATACCTTTTTTGATGTAAGCACCGAGAAAAACTTCGCGCACGTCATTGATTTTTTGGAACACAAAGAAGATCTGTTTCAAACATTCCAGACGCTCGCATATCGAAAAAACAATATGGCGATTTTGCTTTCACCGATGGACCCGGAGCAGACCGCAAGCATCACGGAAACACATCTGTCACTCTTGATCAATGCCGCTTTACAGCTCTTCACCACGATAGTGATAGATTTGGGAAAAGAATTTCAAGAGTACCGAGCTGTAGTAAAACAGAGCGATAAGGTGGTAACCGTTTCAAATCTCGATCCGCAAAGCATCGTCCGTACGAATCAACTTAGCGAAATGCTGGAAAAGGAATTCCCTCAAATCGGGCGACACGTGGTCATCAATCAACGCCCTCCCTCCATCGGCAAAAAAGAGGCTCAAGCATACTTCAGTGCACCTCTCATTCATATGCTATCTTATGACAACGAAAGCGCGTGGGATGCCATTGCTTTCGCCACTCCCTACGCACTCACAAAATCAAAATTAGCAAAAGAAACAGGAGAATTATTGGATCAACTCCTCGCCTAATGCTCACCTCATCGCAAAAAATTCACGCCATCGAAGAACGTTTGCATAAAGCGCTTTTTCACTCGATCAAGAGAACCGATACATTGGATCCTCAAAATCTGTATCGAGAGGCGAAACGACTGATCGAGGAAAGCGGAGAGATTTTGCCGACTTTGATCAAGGAACAAATCATCGGCAACCTCATAGACAAAATCACGGGGCTTGGACCTATCGAAGGACTGATGCGAGATCCCGATGTGACGGAGATCATGGTCAACGGTAAAAACGATATCTTTATAGAGAGATGCGGTAAGTTGGAAAAAACCGAAGTGAAATTTCAATCGGACGACACCCTACTGCAAGTCATCAACAGGATCGTAAGCAAGATCGGAAGACGTATAGATGAATCGTCACCACTCGTAGATGCGAGACTACCGGATGGTTCACGCGTGAATGCAATCATTCCTCCCTTAAGTCTGACTGGGCCGATTCTTACCATCAGAAAATTCCCGCAAAAATCCTTGCAGATGGATGACCTGCTGAAATTCGGTTCACTCACGGAAAAAATGGCGGAGTTTATCTACTACGCCGTCGTGGCAAAACAAAATATCATCATCTCCGGAGGTACGGGATCGGGCAAAACGAGCCTACTAAACGCCTGCGCCAACTTGATTCCGAAAGACCAACGTGTGATCACCATCGAGGATGCAGCGGAAATTCGACTTACCCTCCCACACCTCATCCGTCTGGAAAGTAAAGCGGCAAATATCGAAGGCAAAGGTGATATCCCCATCAGGTCGCTCCTAAAAAACGCACTCAGGATGCGCCCGGATAGAATTATCGTCGGGGAAATACGTGGGGCGGAAGCACTCGATATGTTGCAGGCGATGAATACAGGTCACAACGGCTCACTCACGACCGTCCATGCAAATGCGCCGCGTGAAGCTCTCCTGCGTACGGAGACGATGGTGCTGATGGCAAATCTCGACCTACCACTGCCGGCGATCAGGAATCAGATCATCAGCAGTATAGATATCATCATTCAGCAAGAACGCGACGTAGACGGTAAAAGACGCATTACCCATATCAGCGAGATAGAGAAGAATTTCCATACTGCGGAGTATGAGGTAAATGATATATTTCTATATTCCAAGGCAAAGAACGCATGCGAACTTACGGGACACGTACCGCAGATGGTTTCGAAATTCAAAGATTATAACCTTGATGTGAATGCTTCTTTTTTTAAGAAAACTAAGTCGGCATAAATTCGCCCCGACCGTGTCGGGGCTCATCATCTTCCTCATCCTCTTACTCAAAGGAGTTGGTTTTATCTTTGCACTATGCATCGGAGTCGCGCTCCCTATTTCGCACTTCGTTCTGGGGAAGTACCTCGCGATGAAAAGATACGACCGCCTCACGCAACAGATTCCCGAAACCATACGCGCCATAGCAAACGCCATGAAAGCTGGCTATTCGTTTGAACAAGCATTCATATTTGTCGCAAGCGAATCGGTCGACCCAATAGGCACATACCTGCGTAACGCGGTAAAAGAAATCGAATATAATTTTTCAACCGATGCAGTACTCACCCGTTTGAGAAACAACGCAAATCACCGCGACATAGATCTCGTTGTAGACGGTATCCTGATGCAACACAAGATAGGAGGAAATCTGGTCGAAATGCTGGAGAACATCGCATATATCACAAGCGAAAGAATGAAACTGGAAAACGAATTAAAAGTGCTCACCGCGCAAGGACGCGTCTCGGGCGTCATAGTCGCCATGCTCTTTCCCATCTCTCTTTTTATGTTCACCATGATCAGCCGCGAATATGTCGACGTACTTTATAATACGACCATCGGCCAATTTTTCCTCGTACTCGCCATCGCATTGGAAATCATCGGTTTTAAACTGATTTGGAATATCACTCACGTCAAATTATAAATGAGCAAAACCCTGACAAAAATACTATACCGCATACCAAAGATGCGTTTCACTTCACCCGGATGGTTTGTGAGAAAATTAACGAAACGCGACAAATTGCAAAAACAACTCGAAATACTCGACCACATAGAATTAAAGGACGAAGAGATTATGAGAATTAAGCAATTTTTATGTCATTTAAGTTTCCTGTTTTTTCTCACCTATATTTTACTCACTGGACTTTTTCTAAAAGGACTGCTCCTCAATTTCGCACTGGACGCAATCATCTGTCTGGCGCCTGAAACCATCTTCGAACGCATCATCAGGATCAAGCGCGAAAAGATGGAATTGCAAATATCCGACTTCATAGATGCACTGACGATGGCCATCGAATCCGGCATGAATTTCATCAATGCGTTTGAATACGTCAGCGAGAGAACCAAGGGAGAACTCGGCAAAGAGGTCGCCCGCACAAAAAAAGAAATCACGTTCGGCATCAGTCAGGAAGAGGCATTGGACAATATGGCGTTTCGCCTCGGCATAGAAGATTTTTCAAAATTTGTCAGCGCGATCAAACAAGCCAAACGTCTCGGCGTCTCGATTGCACAAACGCTCAAGATTCAATCCAATCTCATCAAGACAAGAAGGAGACAAAAAGCCGAGGAAATCAGCAGAACCGCATCGGTCAAAATCTCCATTCCGCTCGTGTTCTTCATATTTCCCGCACTCCTTATTGTCTATCTCGTCCCGGGTATCCTTCGCATTGTGCTGGATAAATGATCCAACGCACGAAACGACACGCACGAAACGAAGTGTAGTGCGCTATAATAAAAGGTTACCCTTCGCAACTTCTCCTCCTTGCGCAGGACTGGAAATAAGTTGTAGATTCGAGGTGATAAGATCTTCTAACCCCCCTCTCCCATGGTTAAGAAGAACATGAAGTCGATTTATTTTCTTTTACCTCTCGCATTGGTGGTCGTGGTTTGGTATCACACCATCAGCTTTATTGCGTACGCCGATTTTTCTCCGCCTCAATCCCGCATGCAGGCCACTCGCAGATACGAAGAGAAAAGTATGAATAAAGGTACTGTGGAGAGAGTGCAATTTTTGAAGTCCACTGAAAAGGCGAAGCCAGAGCTTAGCACCCTGCCCGATCCGAAAAATACGCAAACATCCACCGATGAGAAGAAGAGTAATCTCCCCGCATGGATGACGGTTTTGAGCGCGGTTGGTCTTCTCGGTGCATCAAAAGCGCTAAGCAGCACTCCTGCACCTCTTGCAAAGCCGACTACGGAATATGAAATTGTAAAAATCCCGAGAACCATCTATGCAAATGTCACCAACATGATAGATAAGACGGTGGAAATGGTAAAAAGTGTTCCTTACACCGTATATGAAACAGCGCAAAGAACAGTGGATAAAGTGATAGACGTCACCAGACAGGTGGCGGAAACGGTTTACGAAACCGTAAAGGAAAATGTAGTACGACCGATAGTTGAAACATATGACAAAGCCGTCACCAAAACTAAACAAGTCACCGAATACGTCACGAAGCAGTTTGAAGAAACCTCGCAAGTGGCAAAAACGGTTTTTGATAAGGTGGAGCGTTTCGTGGATAGAGTTGTTCCGGTGGTACGTCAGGTCACCGATTACGTCACCACCAAAGTTGAGGAGGCATATCAGTACGCGACCAAGGTCACACGAGATGTGGCAGAGTGGGTCATGGAACCGGTGAAGGAAGCTTACGAAGTTGTGCGCGAAGTCCCTCGCAAGGTCACCGAGTACGTCACGGAGAAAATGAAACAAAGCAAAGAAGTGGCACGCACGGTGTACGACAACGTCGAACGAAGCAAAGTTTGGTTCGAAGAGAAAGCATCTACCGTGTGGGACGAAGTCAAGGAGACGAAAACAAGGTTGGTTGAAAAATTTGAAGACGCACGCCGCTGGGTGGGCGACACTTATCGCACCGTCACCGAAAGAGTATGGGGAAAGACGGGAGATAGCGTAAGATATGAAAATGTGCCGATATATCAAACCGTAGCGGAAACCTCCACAAGCTGGATCAAGAAAGGATGGAACTGGTTAAAAAACACCACAACGAAATGGGTAACCAAAGTCGTCGGTTGGACAAAGAGAAAAATAATCGAACCGATATACGGATGGGTATCACGTTCATACCAGCAACTGGTGGAAGCGGGACACTGGGTAACGGATAAGGTAAAGAGATTTGTCAACGAAACATACACCGAGATCAAACGTATACCTCGCACTATCTTCGAAAAAGTCCGCCACGTGAAAGAATGGGTGGAAAAAATACCGCGCACCGTCTACGACACCGTCACCGAATGGGTTGGAAAAGTCGTGCCCGTCGTGAAAACCGTCTATGACAAAGTGAAAGAAACCGCATACCGCATGGTCGAGAAGCCCGTGCAGAAAATAAAGCAGGTTGCCGAAACGGTCTGGAATACGGCCACTCGTGTGGTTGACAAAGTGATACCGGTCATAAGGCAAGTCACCGATTATGTCACCGAGAAAGTGAAAGAAGTCGTTGATGTACCGCGCACCATTTATGAAAACGTGGTCAATATCGTGGAGAAAGTCGTGCCCGTCGTGAAAGAAGTCGCCGAAACCGTCTATGAAAAAGCCGAGCGCATCGTCGACAAAATCGTAGAAGTATCCAAAGACGTGGCAAAAACCGTCTACCGACAAGTGACGGAGAAAGTCATCACTCCCGTTGTAGAGGCCTATGAGGTCGCCGTGGAAAAGTTCAAAGATGTCGTTGAATATGTCACAAGCAAAGTCGAAGTCACCGAACAGGTCGCACGCACGGTATACGATGAAGTGAAAGTGCCGGCAAAAGGGTTGATCATAGCCGGTGTAGCAATCGCCAACCCTAGTATCGGACTGATGATGATGTCCGAAGAAACGAAAAAAGATATAGCGATTGGCACAGGTAAGTGGGTTCTTGGAATAATCGAGTTGGCTACAAATCCTAAAACATACCTCGACCTTTCCTCGCTTGGAGAAAGCGGAATCAAGTTACTCGGAAGAGTACTTACTCCAAAGTCGCTCGAACAAACATTTGGATTTGATAAAGAAAGTATGACCGGCTACGAACAATTGAAAGTAATGTTTAATCTGGAAAATCTCCAAGGACCTATAGATCCAGAATGGGTAAAAGCCAGTAACCCCACACAATTTGCAACAATGATTGGACTTGATGTGGCGACATTATTTGTCGGTCTCGGAGAACTTAATGCGATGCTAAAAGGAGCAAAGGTCGTAGAAGGCGTCAACACAGTAAAGAAATCGGAAGGGATATTGAACTTAATAAAGAACGTTTTTTCAAAATCAAAAACCGCCGCACCTGCTGAAGATATTACCAAAGCTATAACGAATGTCGGTAAGTACAACAATCTTTTACCTATCGATGAAATCGGCAAAATCTTTAATCTTCAAAAAACATTCGATGGCAAATTACGATACTTTGTTAACGGCAAACGACTAACCCCTCCTAAAGAGGTTGACTTTATCCTTAAGAATGGAAAACTCAAGTTCGGTAAAGGTCACTCCTTCATAACTAAAGGAGATAATGTAGATTATGCTGGGCGTATTAAAATCGGTAACGATGGTAAATCGGTGGAATTTTGGGATAACTGGTCCGGACATTATCAACCAAAACCGAATGATATCACAGGGCAACAGGCTGTACGCGAGGCCTTTCGGAAGCAATTTGATCTTGAGCTTCCGGAATTCACACCACACAATTTTGCACAATAAGACAACCTATATATTATGATTTCAAATCACAAATCAATCGGCGATGACTTGCTACGTCAGTACATTCGTATTTCCTCGTATGAGGACATAGAGCCCACATCTTCTGAAAAAAAAATGGAGTGGCAGGAGGAGGAGGCGTTGATAGAGAATTTTCATATGAGAACGCTCATGCTTTCGAGCGCAGAGGTCGTTGCACTTGCTCAACGCGCCCGCGACATTGCACATGAAGAGTTCAAGAGTCATCCGGAGAAAGGTCAAATAACGTTGCGTATTCTTGGTGAGATTCTTGGCGACCGATATTCGTCAAAATATCTAAAAAAACATCAAACCGTTGTCATGAGCAATCCAAATGAAATGATTGAGTACTCGACAGAAGATGAAGAGGCGTTAAAATCCTTAATCCTTTCCCTCAAAGAGGATATTGGAGAAACGGACTATTTCAGGATTGACGCCTTAATGGAACACATCACGGGCGAGCAAACACATTTTATGAACGCAGTTTGGAGTAAATATGGGCACACTACATGATACAATAGCGCTCATTGTTACTACATTACGAATGTACACGACCCGGCTTAAAAAATAGAAAAAGCAAAGAAACGTTCACAAAAGATCTGCCTTTAAAATCAACTATTGCTTTCGAGTCCTTGCCAACCATGACATCATTGGATTAGTGTATCCAACGAAAAGTATACACATATATGCCAAAACCGTACAACCCGCAGGATAGGTATTTTAAGAAGGCGAAAGAGGAAGGATACAAGGCGAGAAGTGCATTTAAGTTACAAGAAATTCAGGAGAAGCTTCGGGTTATGCGACCGGGAGATATGGTACTCGACCTCGGGGCGGCGCCGGGAAGTTTCTTGCAGTATACGTCAAAAGTAATCGGGCCGAAGAGTCAAGCGTTGGGATTGGACTTACAGGAGATAGAACTTTCACTGCCAAATGTGGAAACTGCGGTATGCGATATCTCTGATGATACGAAAGTTGAAGAATCGGTAAAAGCGTTTTTCAAAAAAATTGCGGAAAGTGAAAATGGGAACGGGAACGGTGCGCTCACGCGCGTGGGGCACAGATTTGATGTAATCCTCTCCGACCTCGCGCCTTCCACCTCGGGAGTCAAAGACATAGATCAGTGGAAATCGGTGGAACTGTGCATGCAGGTGATGGAAATTGCAAAAAAATGGTTAAAACCGCATGGCAACCTGGTGATGAAAATTTTCCAGGGAGCGGATTTCGATGAATTTTATCGAGAGGTAAAAAAACATTTCAAAACATTGAAAATCGCAAAACCGGATGCCGTACGTGATCGCAGTCGGGAGGTGTACTTGGTATGCCTTGAATACATGAGCAAAACAAATGTATGCGCAAATAAGAGTTGATATTGCGAAAAAGTATACCTTCTTTACAATCGGCACAAACAACTTAATAAAATCGAATACAATGAAAACATCATATCGAATTGAATCCGACAGCTTCGGAGAGATAGAAGTACCGCAGGACAAATATTACGGAGCACAGACGGCAAGATCGCTGAAAAACTTTAAAATCGGGGAAGAGATTTTGCCTCGCGCGCTTGTTCGCGCGCTCGGCTTGGTAAAAAAATCCGCCGCACTTACAAACGCAAAACTCGGCGCACTGCCGAGAGAAACCGCCGACATAATCGCAAAAGCCGCCGATGAAGTAATTGATCTTACTCTGTACGAACATTTCCCGCTCAAAATCTGGCAAACAGGCTCCGGTACACAGTCCAATATGAATGCGAATGAAGTTATTTCCAACCGCGCCATCGAA
>CAYHQD010000001.1:32177-36751 GCA_964358905.1 uncultured Candidatus Peribacteria bacterium | reverse complement strand
GGTACCAGAAGTGAGAGTCATACGTACACGCATATCACAGGCGGTATCGCCCAACTCGGTTTTTCTTTTTTCAATCAACCGCCCAACAAAAGAACCCATCTCCTCTTTACTATAAGGTATCACTAAACCGAGCGACTTCGCCGATGCGACAAAACGCTCAAGATGTTCATTGAGAAATTTGATCGCGCCATGGTACGTACGAAGTGTTTCATATACACCGTGACCGGATAGTATGCCTCCGTCCCACAGAGAAATACAAACCTTTGAATCATCCATGAATGTACCGTTGAAAAAAACAATCATAGAAAAATTTAATTACTGCGAAGGGCTTGCAAGAACGCCCCTATCTTATCGAAGGTTTCCTTATACTCCGCTTCCGGCCGAGAATCAATGACTACGCCACCTCCGGCATTCATAGTGTAGAAAAAAGAGGAAGAGGGGGAGTGGGAAGTGGCGCCTGTCGGCGCCATAGCAAAAAGTGTGCGAATCATAATGTTGAAGTCGGCGCCACCGCGTACATCGAAGTAGCCGAGCGAACCGCAGTAAACTCCGCGCGCGCGGTCTTCGGTACGATCTATAATTTCCATGGTACGTTTTTTCGGACAACCCGTGATAGACGCTCCCGGAAAAAGCGCGCGCATAATATCAAATAATTTCACCTCTTTTTTTAAACGCCCCGCAATTCTCGATACCGTATGAAAAAGATGTGAATACCTTTCCAGTACTCTATGTTCCTTCACTTCCACGCTACCGAATTCACATATGCGTCCCAGATCATTTCGCGACATATCCACGATCATTTCCAACTCCGCTCGATCTTTTGCCGAATCAAGCAACGCCTTCGCCTTGTCCGCAATTTCGGCATCCGAGTCATATCCTTTTACCCCAATTGTACCCTTTATCGGCCACGTCTCGATAGCGCGCCCCCGCTCATCAACCGTCACATGGAACAACCGCTCCGGCGAATTCGACACCACCCAAAACTTCTTTCCCGCATGCGTACCCGACACGAAACCTTGAAATCGCGTGGGGTTCGTACGACAAATTTCTTTATACATTTCCCACGGAGACCTCCTGCTCTCAAAAGAAAAACGCTGTGAAAAATTCACCTGATACGTCTCTCCATCGCACAAATAATTTTTTATCTCATAAATTTTCATCGCGTACTCTCGTTCGGTGAGATTTGATTTCACCTGCTCGTGCTCATCCTCCGTCACGATGAGTGCCTCCTTATAGTTTATCGTTTTCAAACTTTGGTAAAAATCAATAATGGAACTCGGCTCGCTTCCCTCGCTCCCAACCACGCACCACATGGTTTTATTCTGATGATCAAAAATCAAAATTTCCTCCGGAACAACAAAATAATATGCAGGACATGTCTCGTCGTGCGGCAACTTAGAAATAAGTTTTTCAAATTGCAGTCCGAAGTCATAACTAAAAAATCCGACAGGCCCATATATGAAAGGTAAAGTGGAAATCTCCTGAACAAATGGATGACGGGAAATGTATTCCTCCCATTTGGGCTTCTCCCGATTAATAAATTCTTGCAATTCATTTAATACGCGTCTTGGCTCGCCACTTCCCTCCGCATTCATCCATTTATAACTTTCGCTGAGAATACGCGTGCCGTACGCAATCACGCTGTATCCCTTTTCCGTCGCATCATGCAAAAGCACAAGCTGATCAAGCCTCTTACCTTGATTTAAAAAGGGATAGAGCTTGAGAGGATTGATAAAAAATTCCAGCTTCTCAATCTTCATCGGACAGAATTAAAATCTAGCTTTTTTAAATCAGCTACCAAGCCCCTCGCGTTCTTCCACCGTGTATACGTGTTCGTACTCTCCTTTCGAATAATCAAAAATATCATCCGAATTGAAAAATCGCTTCACTTCTTTCTCGGCATTCTCAACGGTATCCGATGCATGAACCACATTACAAGCCACACTCATGGCGAAGTCGCCGCGGATAGATCCGGCCTCAGCTTCACGCGCCTTGGTAATACCGGTGATTTTTCTCACCGCATTGACGCATTCGAGACCCTCGATGCAGATGGCCACCACAGGAGAGCTCATCATGAATTTTGATACGCCCGGAAAAAATGGCTTATCTGCAATATGTGCATAGTGCTCTCTCAAAATCGCTTCATCGAGCGACATCATCTTCATACCTACAAGCTTGAGACCCTTGCTCTCAAACCTCCCTACAATCTTACCGACAAGTCCACGCTGAATCGCATCTGGTTTTATAAGTACAAGTGTTCGTTCCGGTTTCATAGATGTGTTGATTAATTTCGGCGAAAGTAAAGCAATTTTACCTCAACTTATCAAGAGAAACGCAACATCTTCTCCAGCGACTCCCTTTCTTGGTACGGTCCGATAATCGCAAGTCTTAATTTTTTTTCCTTCAATAAATCCTTCGCGACGCGCGTGGTATCCGCGACCGTCACCGCATCGATCAACGCAAAAATTTCCTCCACGCTTTTCGTCTTTCCTTCCAACAATTCCTGCTCCGCAATCAAGTATGCGTACTCTTCCGTATCCTCCAGTCTCAGCATCATCTTGCCTTTTATGTAGGCCTTCGCCTTTTTCAGCTCCGCCTCGGACACATCTGTCTCAAACGCCTTTTGGTACTCGTACACAATCGCCTCCACCGCGAGAGGAATACGATTCACATCCACACCGGCTTTCGTAGAAATAATTCCAGTATCCTGAAAATAATCCGTCGACGTACTGATATAATACGCGAGTCCTTTTTCTTCACGCACATGCAAAAACATTCTCGAACTCATATTTCCACCCAGCGCAACAGCAAGTAACTTCTCCGCGTAACGACCTTCGTGAGCTCCACTATATCCTTCGAAACCGCATATCAGATGTGCCTGTTCAGTCTGTTTTTTCACCATGTGCACGGGCGACACTGGCCTATATGGTTCCAACGCCGGGTACTCATATTTTTTTACCCCTTTTTTAAATGGAAACGCGGCCTCCACTTTTTCGACGATTTCCTTGTGATCAACATTCCCCGTCACCACGATCACCACATTATCGGAAGTATATAAATCCTCCTGATATTTTTTGAAATCATCACGCGTAACCGTTCTGATCAATTCTTTCGTCCCGATTTGATCCCATCCGAGCGGCTGATCGCCATACATCAATCGTTCGAAATCCCACCCAACCTGATACATCGGCGTATCCTGATACATATTCAATTCCTCGAGAATCACCCCGCGCTCCTTATCTATCTCCGCGGAATCAAACTGCGCATGCATCATCATATCGGCCAGCACATCTATCGCCGTATCCATATTATCACGCGCCACCTTCACATAATACCCGACATACTCCTTGCCCGTGAATGCATTGAAATCTCCGCCCACACCGTCTATCGCCCCCGACACCTCTTTCGTATTTTTGTACACCTTACCTCCCTTAAAAAACATGTGCTCGAGGAAGTGTGAAATTCCGCTGTTTTTTTTCGTCTCATAACGAGAGCCAGCCCCGACAAAAACCAATACGGTCACCGCATTTGTACTCTCCAATTTCTTCGTCACCACACGAAGGCCATTCGGCAGAATTGTTTTTTTCATATATGGTTTTTATCAAGCACGAGCAAAGCAAGTGCTAAATATAATAAAAGGTTATCTTACTTTGCGCCCCATGGTATAGTTGCCGAGCAAAAAAGTAAATATGCATCTTTATAATCGGAAAAAACTCGAAATAAATCGAATCCACGTCCTTATTATTATTTTCGCGGTAGGATTTCTTTTGGTAATTCTGAAAATATTCTTTCTACAGATCATACGCCACGGTTACTACTACGACATAGCGCAACGTGAACACCAGGGCTACGCCGAACTCCCAGCCCGCAGAGGAGAAATTCTCATCACGGAATACCACTCCGGTGAAGAATTTAAATTGGCAACCAACACCACGCTCGACTTGATATATGCCGACCCTTCCTTGATAAAAGATCCGGTATATGTCGCGGAAAAACTCGCACCCCTTCTTTTTAACTTGGAAGACGAACGTGGAATTCAACAAAAACGAATCGAAAAAGCCGAGCGCGAAATGGCGGCGGCAAAATTGAACACCCCTGCGGAACGAAGTGAAGCGGTCTCCCCCTCCCCCGACCAAGCCGCAATGACAACTCAAGTTCCTAGCGAAGCTATTCCAAACCCCGAAGTGATACCGACCGTCCCAATCGCCTCACCTGCTCCACCTCCACTTCCCACCCTCACCTCCATCACCATCCACGGAAAACCTCTGCTCAAAACCGACGAAGAACTTTTCAGCCAATTCAAACACGAACTCGCCGTACAGCTCGGTGAAAAAATCCGCACACAAATACTTCTCATCCCGCAGATCGACCCAGCACTGAAAGAACAGATCACGCAACTCGGACTCTTCGGCATCGAAGTCAGCGAAGGAGGCGATCTCTACGCATATCCTCCTCAGATCGAAGATAAAGATCGTACGGCAAAACGTCTCGCACCATTAATTGGGTTTGAAACCGACGTGCTAAAACGCCTCCTGCAGGGGAAGAACCGCTATGCGGTACTCAAGAAAAAGCTC
>CAYHQD010000001.1:18281-32167 GCA_964358905.1 uncultured Candidatus Peribacteria bacterium | reverse complement strand
AAAATCATCAAAAAACTTAAAGACGAAGACCCTGAACACTTTCTCGGAATACGCCTGCAAGAAGAATACTATCGTTACTACCCAGAGGGCTCGCTCGCGGCGCAGTTGCTTGGTTATGTAAATTCCGCGAACATCGGACAGTACGGCATCGAAGGCCGATTCCAAAATATGCTGGAGGGTCAAAAAGGATATTTCACTTCGCAACGCGATGGTACGGGCAACCAGATCACCGTGGGAGAAAGTTTCATAAAGCCCGCCGAGGACGGCAAAAATGTCTACCTCACCATAGATCGCGCCATACAACTCTCAGCCGAGAAAGCGATTGAAAAAGGCGTGAAGGATACACAAGGCGATGCGGGGCAGGTGATCGTCATGGATCCGAAAACCGGACGTATTCTGGCCATCGCTCAGTATCCGTCCTTCGATCCAAACAACTACGGAAATGCCTTCAAAAAGAAGGAAATCAAACTCACTCAGGATGAAATTAAAAATCTCTACACCGTTGGTGAGGGCGAGAATGCGCGCTACTACCTCTACCTGCGCAAGGATCCCGATGAACGCATTCAAGTGTTCCCCGACCCCGAACTGGAAGGTATTTGGTATATGTACGAAAACAAAGTCGGCCCCGAGGTATATAAAAACAAAGTGATTCAGGACATCTACGAACCCGGTTCGGTCTTCAAACCCATCGCCATGGCCGCCGCGATAGACGCGAAAGAAGTCACCCCTACCACACGCCATTTTGACTCCGGCCCCCTCAAAGTGGACGAATTTGAAATTCACACCTTCAACGACACCTACAACGGATGGCAGACTATGACGCAAGTGCTCGAACGATCTTCCAACACTGGTATGGCATTCGTGGCACAGAAACTCGGCAGAAATTTATTCTACAATTATATCAAAAAATTCGGCTTCGGCGAAAGAACAGACATCGAATTGGAAAACGAAGAGAGCGGCTATATAGAATACTTCACCGACTGGGCGGAATCCGAGCTCGTCACACACGGATTCGGACAAGGTATCTCCGTCACCCCACTACAGATAATAATGGGACTGGGCGCCATCGCAAATAAAGGAGTACTGATGAAACCATATATAATTGATAAAATCGTAGATCCGTCTACCGGCTCCGTACAGATCACCGAACCAAAAAAAATTGAGCAGGTCATCTCTCCCGACTCGGCAAAAACCATCACCTCCATGCTCGTAAGCACGATAGAGAACGGCATAAAAACCGCGCGCATAGATAACCATTACATCGCCGGTAAATCCGGTACCGCACAAACATATAAAGGGGGACGCGCGTTAAAAGGAGTGGGTACAACTATGACCACCTTCGCGGCTTTCGCACCGATCGACGACCCACAATTTATCATCCTCGCCAAAATCGATCGCCCGAAAACCACTCCTTGGGCCGAGGGAGCCGTCGTCCCCGTATTCAAAGACATCGCCACCTTTATCTTCACCTATTATAATATCCCGCCGGATAAGTAACTCGCTTAAATACGTGCAATTATTATGATACGTATATAATTTCTAACAATCCAACTATGTCCACCTGGCTTTCGACAAAAGAGAATCGACCATTCGCGCTTGCACTTCTCACACTCATCGTACTCATGTCGGGTTTCTTCGCAGTCAAAATAATCCATACCATATTTCTCACGAAGTACACAGGGAGCCCAACTCCTTATGAACACCAAATTTCATTTGAAGGGACGGGGAAGGCCGTAGGTGTACCAAATATCGCCACAGTAAACGTGGGAGTGGAAACCAAGGGCAAAGACCTAGCCGGCGCACAGACGGAGAATTCCGAAAAAAATAATGCACTAATTGAAAAATTCAAAGAACTCGGCATACCGAAAGAAGATTTGAAAACTACAAATTACAGTGTCTACCCCTGGTCCGAATGGGATCCGATTGCAAACGCCTCAAAAGAAAAAGGCTGGGTAATAAGTCAGCAGGTTGAAGTGAAAATTCGTAACCTTGCCCTCGTTTCAAAAGTGATCGAAGTAGCGGGACAAAACGGAAGTACCAACATCAGCGGCCCAAATTTCACCATCGACGACTCCAGTGCTTTGAAAACTGAAGCGCGTGAGAAAGCTATCGCGGACGCAAAAGCCAAAGCGGAGGCTCTTGAGAAAACTCTCGATATTGAACTCGATGATCTGGTCGGATACTATGAATTCTCTCAAGATCCCGGCATGCCTTACTACGCTATGAAATCCATGGATAGCATGAGTGCAAACGAAGCGGCCGCGCCCGCTCTCGAAACCGGCTCCTCCGAAGTCTCAATCACCGTCACACTAACCTACTCAATGGAGGACTAAGCCTTGTCTGGCCACCCGCGAACCACAGCACGTGCGAGGGCTTGAATTTTGTCTTTTGACATATCGCCAACCGCTTGATTTCCGGCATGATCGTGGGGTTCCACTCCATTCGTGATAAGGCAAAACGCGGCAAAGGGAATATCAAGTTCGGTGAGAGCAGAGACGCTCGCATACAAACTCATACCCACCGCATCAACTCCCTGAGAAAGCAGTAATCGTTTCAGCTGAGGTGATTCGAAATCCGGTCCCGGCATGGTGGCATATACCAATTGCGGAGGACGCGGTCCTTGCTCTTCTCGAAGAGCGCTATAGCCATGACGATAGTGGCGATTATCATTGCCATGAAACCCTCGGTAAAATAAATCCGGGAAATCTCCGGTGTATGAATGTCTCTTTCCTCCCGCGTACTGTTGCATAAGTTCCGACACTATACCGATATCGCCTTTTTTCACAGGGTCAAAAGGTCTCCCTGCTCTCATTATTTTACCGGATTCCAAAAGTTTACTTTGCACGTGGTGATCCCATTCGGGTCCTCGACCGGTTTCAACTTCATGTAATAACGATCCGGCACCTACGCCCACTATCGCCCCTTTCAAGCTCTCCCTCAAACCCGCCATCAGCGTATACGTAGCCTCCACAATTTCAGGCTTTGAAAAGTTACCGTAAGGATGAACCCTCTTCGCCCACGCCACATCCACTTCATCGAGTGTACCGAGTCTCAGCACCGGCTCTCCATGGCCCTCTACATGTACGATATCGCCTTTTTCCGTCCCGGGAATTTTCAACTCAGAGTAGGGAAATTCATGCTCAACCGTTACTATTTCATTTAACGCCTTACCCCATCCTGTCCCTTCCTCTAGAAGGAGATACTGCTTGTCACCTCTTGCATCCCGTGTGGTCTCATCCACATGAGCAATCCTTTCATCTCTCTCACTGATTTTCATAAAACGAATTACAGGAGACAAATTCTACACTACTTTTTGGTATTTTTGCAAGTATTTTTTTAATCGGCGTTGCTCTATTACACACCTATTGATATCGAAGGCGTTATATAGTAAACTATATGTAATAATAAGTATTATTCTATATATCGCACATATGACAAAAATTATTTCCACCACACAGGCGCAGAAAAAAATATGTGAAATCGCTTCAAATATCGATTCACAGACTTATATCGTGACCAATAAAGGGGAAGGGAGGATGGTAATTATTCCGTATTTCGACGGATGCATGGATTGGATAGAAGACTATCTCGAAGATTATGAGATGATGATGAATAAAGATACATTAAAAAAAAGGTGGAAAGAATCTTCAGAATCAGGCTCAAGTGGTTTTATAATATAGTCTCCTTTGAATGATGAATATTTTTGATTTTACTGTGAAAGGACAAAAGACGTTGCAGGAATTGCCTAAGAAAATACAAAACAGAATATGCAAGAAACTTTTTGAAATGAAAGAACATCCTGATATTTTTTCCATATTAACAGTATTAGTCGACTATAGAGCGGCAACTCATAGATTGAGGGTTGGTAGCTATAGAGTAATCCTTGAATTAACATTACAAACAAAAATTGACACCCATTTCTCAGTACTGGAAGTGGGACATAGAAAGGATATTTACAGGTAATTTACTTCACTTTCAAATATCCGCGGGTTTCGATTTCGTCGGAACTTTTCACTTCACTGCCGAGGATAAGGTAGTCCAATTTTTCAGCGATATCGATGAATTGGGCTAGCATCATTGCTCCCTCGGACACCACCGGCACCTGCGGTGCCGGCATCCCATCTTTTTCAGTATCCTCACTCGAGTTTAAAGCCTTAAGCTCCTCCGACTGAGCGGCCTTTTTTTTGTCGGACGCGTCCACCATTCTTTTCCAAATTTTTGCATAGGCGGCGAGGTCGGGAAAGTTGATGAACGTGACACCCTCGTCTGTCATGTCGATAGACTTGAGCGCGTCACCATAGAGTGAATCTTTACGAACCGCATCTGAAGAATACTTACCTGAAAAATCCGGTTGTGTGCTGAGCACAAAAAAAGTTTCGGGAGTAAGGCCAAACGCGAGATCGAGCTTGGAAACATCCACGCCGGGCAACGTCTGAGCGAATATCTGCGAATACGCGGCGAGATCAAGTGCGATGATCGTCATTTCGCCTTCCGTTTTTTTATTCACATTAAGTCCACCTTGGCTCTGCATCATGGCTATGAGTCCTGCAAGTTGCGCATCGAGTTTAGTATAAATGGTACGCGCGGTTTCGGGCTTCGATGTAGCATCGAATGCGAGAGTGATGCCGGGCAAAACGGAGTTCTGATTGTAAAGCGCAAAAGCGAAACCGCGATCCATCCACGTTAGCAATCCTTCATCAATCGTCATCCCGAAAAACGCCTGAAACGAATCGCTGATTTTTTGATCCTTGAGAAGCGAAGTCAACCGCATGCCGCGGGCGACATTGTAGGCTTCCATGTAAATCATAAATTCATCGGTATTCTGCAGTTCTTTATCGAGGTACAGCCCCTCACCCGCAAACTCGCTCAAATCCATATCAAGCGCTTTCAATGTTGCTTTATCAAACTGGGAATGCCCGCTCAAACGCAGCCCATTCTCATCCGCGGAAAATCCATAAACCTGGTAACGTACCGACCCCGTTACGGCGGGAGAGGCGGTTTCCTCCCCGACCATGCTTTCAAGTTCATCCTGCAACGCTTTCGTATCCACATATACATACGCCACTTTTTTTTCGTCAAACGAAGTAAGCGCATCCATGTAATTTTCATTCAAAAGTAACGAAGGCGCTTCCTCCCCAGTCCCCCCGCCCAATTCCTCATTATATCTCACCAAACTTTTTCTCAACTCATTCTCGCTTCCTGCAATGAGTAAAAATTCATCCTTCAACAAAATATGGGTTCCGGTTGAACTGTTCACCAACACACTTTCACCTTCGACATCTTTTCGTATCCACCCTTCGGTCTGTCCCACTTTACGAAGAAGTTCCACCGCCTTTTCAATATCGTTTACCGTCACCGCGATGAGAAGTTCCGGTGTGCCACCTTGATTATACAATTGTATCACCGCATCTTCCTGCGAGGCGCCCGCACCGGCTCCATCACCTTCCTCTTGCCCATTATTCAGCCGCGCCGCCAGCACCATCCTATTTCCTCCTTCGAAGAGAGGAGCCACTTCAGTCGCATAATCAAACTCCGTATTGCCAAATGTCATGCGCGCAAATTTTTCCTCGAGCGCCATATCATCACTGTTAAATTTCGCCGTAAGGGCCTGAACCAAATTGCGCTGAACCTCGTCCGTCGTATCGTACACAAGCACAAAATTGCTATCCACCGGCATAAATGTCTCTCCGCTTTTCCCCTGACTGTTAAAAGTAATCACGTCTGACGCCTTGTTCCCGCATCCGCTCAAGAACAAAACCCCAGCCACTACCAAGGTCAAAAGGCCGACACGAAACACTTGAAAAAAATCTTTCATATTTCATTGATAAAAAATACCACCTGCATCATATAAAAGAACTCCCGAACCCGAAAGAGCAAATCAGCCCAAATCACCTCCTCGTCCCAAAATCATTCGTAATCGTATGGATACCGGCCTGTCTTGCGGATTTAACCAAATCTTCATCGTTTGAAAGTAAGACCGTCCTATCCACATCTCGCCCCATAATTTCCCGTACGAGCCGTCGAAGTTGTAACGCATGAGGCACGTCGGGTAAATGAACAATCGCAGAATGGTTTTCTTCGCTCAAAGTCTTAATCGCTTCACCGTTTAACTTGCCACCGATACCGAGTATCGCTTGTCTCACCGATTGATGATCAATCGTATCTTGAATCAAAGCCTGCAACGCCTTACTCAAAATCAATCTGCCGTCTATAATCGTCAGTGTGATATGATGCGCGATTTTTAACTCCCGCAGATCCAGCGTACCTCCTTTATTATACGGAATTTCATGCCCGCGTGATTGAAACGCATGAGACGCCCCCCATCTCATTCTTTCCCAGTGAGTGGGAGACGGTAGTTGTTCCGAAGTAATCAGCATACGGTGTAAGTTTAATAGGAGTAATTAAAGACTATCTCACGATAAAGTCAAGTGCTGTATTGACTAAGAAAGTTCTTGTAAAAAACTTTTGCCAACTGGTGGTCTGTCGCTCAGTTCAAAAATTTCTCCAATTGTTTCTGCAACATCTGCAAAAGTAAGGCGAATTCCTAAAGCAATCGGGCGCTGGATCGCTGGACCTCCAACGAGTAATGGTACCAGCTCGCGTGTATGATTTGTATGACTCATATGGGTAGGATCATTGCCATGATCTGACGTTATCATAAGAAGATCGCGTGTACCCATTGCACTCATTACTTCCTCCACTACTCGACTTATACCATTGATATGGCCTATGTAACCTTTTGCATCTCTGCGATGACCGAATGCTTCATCCGTATCAACTAAATTTGCAAGCAAGAGACCACCTTCACTCGAGCTAAAAAAATCTCGAACTGCACCAATACGATCTTGATCACTTCCTAGTTTACGCGAACGCCCTTGAACAAACCCCCTTTGATTAAACATTGCCACCGCTTTCCCAATGCCATGCACGGGCACATCGGCACGAACCAGTTGATCAATCACGGTTTCGCTATCAGGATCAACCCCATAATCTCTTCGATCTGGAGATACTCTTTTAAAATTACCGGGTTTTCCAGTAAAAGGACGCATGATCACTCGTGCAATGCGGTACCCTCTTTCTGTCAGTAAACGACGCACTTCTTGTCCAATTGCTTCAATTTTAGATTGTGGAATAACCTCTTGGTGCAGTGCAATTTGAATCAAGCTATCACTGGATGCATAAATCGGAACATACAGAGGTTCACTATGATCTTTACTGGTGAAATGCCTTGGACCAATTTCCGAATGATCAATAAAAACAGTGCCACTAATATCATCCGTTTCTGGATAGCGAATCACGATTGCCGCTCTGCCGGTTACTGCTGTTACTGCATCTTCGACAAGCCTTTCAATATCTGGAGGAATTCTTTCTTTATTAAAAACCTGGTAAGGGTTAGTGACGACATGGCCCATTATTGCTTGATGTCCTTCTGGGCTGCCGTTACCAGCAAATGTTGGTTCGAGTGCGCCAAAAGCACCATGAACTCTTTCTCGCACTACTGTTCTAGCGAGATGAATGCCTTCTAAACCAGGAATTTCACCCAGCCCCATTTCCTCAAGTGCAGGCGCATCAATCGTCCGTCTTGTCGCAGCATTTCTAAGACTATTTGTACCTTTATCTTCAGGGTAGGCAGAAGAAGCATCTTCCGCTTCTCCACATCCTACACCATCAACTACCACAACTGCGACTCGGTTAAAATTAGCCATAGGTCGCCTTATATTCTATTTTTTGTATCTTGTAAAGTCTGAACTTCGTCGTGCAAGCAACTCCGAATGGAGCCACCTTCGGGAATCGAACCCGAGACCTCTCCCTTACCATGGGAACGCTCTACCAACTGAGCTAAGGCGGCGATATGAAGAGAACGAATTGTACGAAAACATTGTGGGGGACGCCACTATGTGGCGCGAATCCACCCATCGGGCAACTTGAGTTTGGGGAAGGGGGATACTGCTTCGCAGTGTGGTGCACCCGACAGGGATCGAACCTGCGACCTCCAGCTCCGCAAGCTGACGCTCTATCCAACTGAGCTACGGGTACACGCTATCTCACAAAACGCCTGCGCATTCTACTAAACGCACAAAAAAGAAGCAATGGTACTGCTACAAAATTTTCTGATACCATAGGAGGGGTATTTTTTAAAAAAAACCGCTATTCCAGCAAATCGGTATAATTTACTGGATTATGTTCCAGTAAATAGGTATAATTTAGTGGAATTCACTTAATTTGTAGGTATGATCAAAAGACAGATTGGAATTGCCGTTACCAAACATTTATTTCAGGGAAAGGCAATCATCCTTTATGGACCGAGGCGCGCAGGGAAGACCACTTTGTGCAAAGAGATACTATCAAAATACACAAAAGGAAAGTATTTCCTCTGTGACAATCCGGATATTAAAGAGGCGTTACAAGGAAAAAATGCCACTGAATTGAGAAATTTTATTGGGAATACGGATTTGGCCGTGCTTGATGAGGCTCAAAATGTTCCCAACATAGGGGTGTCCATAAAACTTCTCGTAGACACATATCCTGAATTACAAATTATAGCGACGGGCTCCTCAAGTTTTGATTTGGCAAACAGCGTAGTGGAACCGTTGACCGGAAGAAAATTCGAATTCGTGTTGTACCCTTTCTCTTTTAAGGAAATAACTGAATACGAAGGTACATTGGAAGCAAATAGAAAGTTGGAAAAAATGATGATATACGGACTTTATCCAGATATTTATTTGAGCAAAGATAATGCGTCACGCGAGCTTATAGAAGAAATAAAATCCTCGTATTTATTCAAAGATATTCTTGCCTATCAAGAGGTGAGAAATTCAGAAGCGTTGATGAAACTGCTTCAGTCACTTGCCTTGCAGATAGGAAGTGAAGTTTCTTATTCTGAATTATCCGGAACTATTGGAATCGATATAAAAACAGTACAGCAGTATGTCGACGTGCTCGAGAAAATATTTGTTATTAAAAAACTCCCAGCTTTATCGAGAAATATGAGAAATGAAATTTCGAAATCCAGAAAAATTTATTTCTATGATTTGGGAATTAGAAACGCTCTCATCAGGAATTTCAATAATCTTGAAATACGTAGTGATACCGGCGCCTTATGGGAAAATTTTTGTATTATGGAAAAAATGAAAAATCTTTCAAATAACCGTGAATTTCCCAATTATTACTTCTGGCGTTCTTGGAGTAAGCAAGAAGTTGATTTTATAGTTGAAAATAATGGTATTATGCATGCGTATGAGTTGAAATGGAATACAAAAAAATGTACGGTGCCAGGTGAATTTAAAGGAGCCTACCCGGAGGCTCAATTCGAAATTATTTCAAAGCAAAACATAAACAACTTCCTGATATGATACTTGCGTATCTCCAATTGATCATCATCCTAGCGGTGGCTATTACCGTGCATGAATTTTCGCATGCGTGGGTGGCGTGGAAACTTGGCGATCCAACGGCAAAAGCTCACGGCCGTGTGAGCTTAAACCCGCTCCGCCACTTAGATCCGCTCGGTACATTGATGATATTTATCGCACACATCGGCTGGGGAAAGCCCGTGCCGGTCAATCCACGCAATTTCAAAAATCCCATTCGGGACAACGCGATCGTGTCATTCGCGGGGCCTCTCGCAAACCTTCTCACCGCAATCGTCGCCACGATTCCATATAGAATTTTCAATCAGATTAACACAGCGGCGGGGGCGGCGTTTCAACAGATTTTCGATAACTTAATCGCAGTCTGCGTCATCCTTTTTCTCTTCAATCTTCTACCGTTTAAACCACTCGATGGTGCGGCGATCCTCGGCTATTTCATACCACAAAAACATTTCACAAAATATGAAAAATGGATGGAAGACCACCTCGCGCATTTCATGATTTTTGTACTCGCTGACCTTTTTCTCCTACGAAACCTATTCGGATTCAGCATCCTGGAAACCATCATCTACCTACCCGCAGGTTACCTCATTGATTTCATCAAGCTCGGCTAACACTGCGAAGCAGTGAGCCCCTCTTCTGACCACGTAGGGTCTGTTTGCAATACTACCTCGCGAAGCGATAGAAAAAACTTGAAATCCAAACTCAAAATGCTATACTTCTTCCAAGGTCACTCTTGTATACGCGTTATTTTCTGATATACATCTTCTTCGTCATCACTTTAAGGAGGCTTACATTACTTCATCCCTGCGGGGATAGAGTTGCGGTCATCCACCCAGGTTTTCACCAGGGGAGTACGATGGACAGAGAAGACGGTACGCAGGAGAATCTCCTCGCTCTCCATTTCTAAGCGGCTCTCAATAGCTCAACCATTTTTCGTGCACAAAAAAAACTCCATGTTGCCGTTTCCTCCTTCGAATATCCTACAAAGCCATTGAGGTGGTCTACCGAGGCAGACCTCGAGATGAAAGATAACAAACAATATAGAGCTTCGGCAAGGATTATACCGATCCGCCGCGAAAAGTAAAGCGTTTTTGATACCTGGCACTCCTACCAAGACCAATCCTTTCAATTTTTTTAAGTCTAAGTAATACTTCCAAAGCTTGTTTAACAGTTGGCCTGGCTATCTTTGTTTTTTCCGCAATATCACCGGTATTTACTTCTTTTTTGTTTTCAATGTACTGCCAAATTATAAGTTGTTTTTGAGATAATATCTTTTCAATATTTTCTTTTGACAATAATTCAACGGCGATTTTTGATTGTTCCAAAACAATATCAAGAAAGAAATTTAGGAAGTCACTGATATTTTCATTTTTTGTACCAATAGTTTTTTGGCTCCTTCGTAAAGCAACATAATAGTCAAGTTTATTATCTTCAATTAATTTTTCATGAGACACATATGGTGCATACGGGTATCCGGCTTGTAATAAAAGTAAATTAGCAAGAACACGAGACAATCTGCCATTGCCATCAGTGAAAGGATGGATTTTTAATAATTCCACTAAAAAATTTCCAATTACCAGAAGCGAGTGGTATTTGCCTTGCTGTAATTTTAACTGCGTCCATTCAACTAACTCCAACATGTACCCGGGTGTTAGATAGGCGGGACTAGTATCAAAAAGAATACCAATGGACTGCCCGGCTTCATCTACCATATGGACTTTGTTTTCACCTTTTTTGTATTGTCCTCGATGATTTTTATCTTTTTCTACATATTTTAAAAGTTCTTGATGAAAATGTTTAATTAGACTTTCGTTAAATCTTAAACTTTTCCATGAGTTGAATACATTTTCCAGTAATTCATAATAACCCTGTACTTCTTGTTTATCTCGATTATTAAATTTTTGCATATTAATACCTCGCATCATTTTTTCGATATCCTCGTCAGAAAGTCTTGAGCCTTCAATACGCGTGGAAGCACCCGTTGAAGTGATTAAAACTGATTTCTTTAACCTTCCAAGAATTTGTGGGTTCAGTTTAGCTCCTGTTATCCATTGGCCCTTTAATTCATCGATTTTTGCGATTTTAACAACAATCTCTGCGGAAATATTGTCGATTCTTTTTGAAAAATTATCTTCTGGTGAATATCGTTTTGTTACTTTTTTTCGATTTTTCATCATAACTTTAATTGGATAATTTAACTATGTCCAATTATATCCAATTAGCTGATTAAGTGCAAATAATTTTTAGTGAGACAGTGTCTCACTTTTCAGATTTTGGTTTGTTCCATGTTTTTCTATTTCCCCATAGCCCAATAGTGCTATAATGCGCCAGCTAAAGAGGCGTATGAATGATTTTTTTACATGGTGGCAAAACCTCCCGTTCATCCTCGATCCCACGGCGTTTTCGGTGGTAGGGCTTGAAGTGAAGTGGTATGGGCTGATGTACCTCGCGGCATTTTTGACAACATTTTTCCTCGTAAAACACAGGGTTAAAAATGAAGAGCGCTTCGGGAAATACGATGAAGATTTTATAATCGATCTTTTCACATGGACGATACTCGGACTACTTCTGGGGGGGAGGATAGGGTATGTGGTGTTTTATAATTTCGACTATTTTTGGAAGAATCCAATCGAAATTATCTGGCCGTTTAGCGGAGGAGAATTCACCGGCATCGCAGGCATGTCATATCACGGCGGACTCATCGGCGCGATAATTTTCGGAAGTATATTTGTATGGAAACGCAGGGACAGTTTTTTACGCTTGGCCGATCTCATCGCGCCAGCGGCGCCACTCGGCTACACCTTTGGCAGACTCGGAAATTTTATAAACGGCGAACTGTGGGGACGACCCACCACTTCGGATATCGGCATGCTTTTTCCTTCCTCCGCGGAGACACCTGGAGAGATGGTATTGCGACATCCGTCACAATTATATGAAGCGTTTTTCGAGGGGATCGTACTATTTTTACTTCTGTGGTCAATACGCAAATTGGCGGGCAAAACGGTGGCGCTTCCCGAGGGAAGTATGATCGGACTTTACTTGATTGGGTATGGAGTCGCGCGTTTTTTCATAGAATTTTTCAGGGAACCGGATTGGCATATGGGATTCGTCATCGGCAGTTTTTCCATGGGACAAATCTTAAGCGCGACGATGATTCTCGCCGGCATATTGTGGTATGCTGTGCTAAGAATAAAAAATATCAATGTGGGAAAATTGGTTTGAAAAATATATATTCGTCATACTTTTCGCGCTCGGGAGTATAGCTTATGCAAACGTACTCAACGGGGAATTTTTGTGGGACGACATCACGCTGATTGTACAAAATGAATCCATTCGTCAGTCGATTCTGTCGTGGGAAAATTTCACCGACTGGTTCTCAAGCGGTGCGGATGGAGGCGCTTCCCCATTATATCGTCCCCTCCCCACTATCATCCGCGCAATTCTCTATACGATCTTCGGACTCAAACCTTTCGCATTTCACGGATTGAATATTTTACTTCACATCTGCAATGCATTTTTCATATTTAAATTATTAAAAAAACTGGGACTCGCGGCAATCGGATGTGCTCTCGCGGCGGTTGCATTTTTACTTCATCCAGTTCACACAGAATCCGTAAGTTATATGGCGGGACTGCCCGACGTGCTCGTTACATTTTGGATTTTGCTCGGACTGAATGTATTTCTGGGAAAAGAAAAGGGAAATTGGTTTCGCTACGGTTTAACGACAATCATTTTTATCCTCTCACTTCTTTCAAAAGAGATCGGCATCGTGTTTGTGCCACTCGCATTTTTGGTCACGCACTCAAAACGAAAAGAATTTGTATTTCTTACTTTTCTTGGGATAGTCGCTGTCGTGTTCACCCTCGCTCGTCTGGGAATTGCTGACGGTGAAGTGACGAAACTATACGCGGGAGAAAGCACATACACGGAGTCACTCGGGCTGAGGCTGATCACCTTTGTGAACATTCTGTGGGACTACACCGTACTGATGTTTTTTCCGTACACGCTCTACATGGAAAAAGGCAAAGTATTGTACGAGACTCTTCTAAGCCCGCGGGGGATATACGGACTCCTGATTATATTCGGAGGACTGTGGATGGCATGTAAGAAACCGGTACATTCCGTTCGAGGGTACGGGGAAAAAATTTCCATTTTTTCCCTGGGATATTTCTGGGCGCTCATCGCGATTCTCCCCGTCTCCGGCATCATGGTGGTCAACGGCATGTACTTTGAACACTGGTTGTACCTCCCCTCAATTGGCGTACTTTTCATCCTTCCATGGTTATGGGAAAAATGCGAATCCGCGACACAGAGAAAAATATTTTTAAGTGTATTTACAATTGTCATGATACTTTTCATCACGCGAATTATGGTGCGTAATTTGGAGTGGCGCGAACCATTGAAATTCTATCAAAACGAAATCGCGCATAACCAAAACTCGGTGAGAGTATACAATCAAATCGGAACAATTTATTTGGAAAAAGGACAGAGCGGGCGAGCGGTTGAGTCCCTACA
>CAYHQD010000001.1:0-18271 GCA_964358905.1 uncultured Candidatus Peribacteria bacterium | reverse complement strand
ACAAAAAGCGATTAAGTTGGATGGCTCTGGACTGGTGCCGCAAGCGCGATTCAATCTGGGATTGGCGTACGAACAATTTGGTCAGCCGAAAAAGGCGGTGCATTCATATTTCCTGACGCTTGAAATTAAACCAAACGCCACTCAGGCACTCGAAGCTCTCGCACGACTTTACGGAAACGATCCTGCGATTTCGACGCGATTTTCTCTCCTCGCCCAAGCGGCGAAAAACGGAAATGAAATTTCGAGAGAACAAATTTACGAAATATATGATATGCTTTTCCCACCGAACGAATAAAAACATCTATGGAAAATATTCAAAAATGGGGGGCGGTACTAGCGCACATGTTCGAAGATATATTTGGGAGCACAAAAAAAACGCTTATACTTTTTGCGATAATCGGGTTTGTGATTTACGGCATTATGCTCACCGGAGAACTTTTGTGGGACGATAAAAGTTTGGTAATAGAAAATAAATTTATAAAATCATTCAGCTACTGGATAGAATGGTTCACGACCAGTGCAGCCGCGGGCTCCGGTGGAGTCAGTAACGTATACCGCCCTCTTGCGACTATGATCAACACCGTTCTTTATCACCTATTTGGACTTTCACCCGCGGCCTTTCACACATTTAATATTCTGCTTCATATACTAAACACCTACCTCGTATTCGTTCTTTTTAAACAGCTTCGCTTTGCTCAGCTTGGCGCAGGTCTCGCCGCACTTATTTTTCTTGTACATCCGGTACAGGCGGAATCGGTCAGTTATGTCGCTGGACTACCAGATGTACTCTCCGCATGTTTCATACTCCTCGGCCTGATTATTTTTACAAAAAACAACAATTCGATAACTCACTTCGGACTCATCATCATGGTCACCATACTTGCCTTGCTCTCAAAAGAAAGCGGAGTCGTGCTTTTCCCACTCTCCGTACTTGCACTCCTCTACCTCAACTTCGCACACAGGATACGCGTCCGCACCTCACATTACATAAATCTTACACTCATCGGCACACTCACCATCGTATACATCGCTCTTAAAATGACCGTATTTAATTTCACGGGAACAGGCGGTCTCAACCCTTTTGAAAGCACCTACACTCAAAATCTTGACATACGCATATATACCTTCTTCGCCGCCATCTTTGAGTACGTTCGCCTTATCTTCTTCCCCGCCATACTCAACTTCGAAAGAACCTTCCTCGCCTATGCAAACCCGGCCGGCAAAAGCATGGTCGGACTCCTTATACTCATCGCATCCATAGGAGGAATAATCTATGCGTTATATAAAAGACAAGTTATTTACGCTTTTTCCGTACTCTGGTTTCTCATCGCACTCTTCCCCGTATCGGGCATCATCATCCCAGTGAATTCCGTCTACTACGAACACTGGCTCTACATTCCCCTCATCGGCATACTCGCACTTATCCCTTTTTTCTACGAAAAATACGACATGGAAAGATCGAGAAATACGTTGATATTCATATGTGTGATTTTGATAATTGCAGGAGGCGTAAGAACCGTGGCAAGAAATTATCAATGGATCGACCCTCATCGTTTTTATGAATATGAACTCAGTATGACACAAAAATCCGGCCGTCTCTTCAATCAAGCTGGGCAACTTTATTTCGATGAAAAACAGTACGATATCGCGGAGGGGTATTTCAAAAAAGGAATTGAGATGGACACGGACGTGCGGCTCCCCGAACTTCGCTATAATCTCGCCAGCTCGTACCTCGCGCAAAAAGAACTCGAACCCGCAATCGACATGTATTTCCAAGCATTGGAAACTAAGCCTCAGATGCGAGAACCGCTTGTAGCGCTCTACAATATAGCTTTAGCCGTACACGACGAAGAAAGAGCGGAAAAATTTCGCCTCCTCGTAGACCGTACCGATGCCGGAGAAAAAGTGACATTTGAGGAAATAAAGTCACTGAGCTACTAGCGCATAAAATACTCACTGCACAAAAACCTTGCATTCCAAGGGCGAAATCACTAGTATATGCGGGCTCTCAGAGAGATTTATTAAAGAAAATCATATGTCAAAAGTATGCCAAATCACGGGAAAAAGACCATCAGTGGGTCACAGCGTAAGCCATTCAAATCGCAAGACTAAGCGACGTTTTGAGCCAAATCTCATCTATAAAAGAATTTTCGACACCACGACAAAAAAGTGGGTGCGCATGAGAATATCCACCAAGGCCTTGAAAACTCTCACAAAGAGTATGGGCTGATGAAAATCGATGAAAATCATCGCACAAAATAAGAAGGCACGGTTTGATTACGAAATTCTCGAAGAGCTGGAAGCGGGGGTCGTTTTGACGGGTGCGGAAATAAAATCCATACGTCAGGGCAAGGTAAATCTAAAGGGGTCCTATGTCGGCGCTTCGGTGCATAAAAATACCGGCGGGCTCTATGTGAAACAAATGCATATCACCAAATACGCTCAAACCGATACGCCGCAAAATCCGCTAAGGGATCGTAAATTACTCCTGCACAAAAAAGAAATCCTGCGAATTTTCAGCAAGACAACCGAAAAAGGCATGGCCGTGATCCCCTTGAAACTTTACTTAAAGAAAGGCTATGCTAAGCTGCTTCTTGGAATTGGAAAAGGTAAAAAACAGTACGACAAACGACGTACATTAAAAAAGAAAGCGGAAACAATGGAAGTCAAACAGGCATTAAAACGAACAGGGAGAGTGTAACACGCTTCGCGTAATGGAAAAAACTTATAAAAAATTGGTGAAAGGACTCGCGGATTACTGCAAGCAAAACGGCTTTAAGAAAGCCGTACTCGGCTTGAGTGGCGGAGTGGATTCTTCGCTGACATTGAAGATCGCGGTGGATGCGCTGGGCGCAGAAAACGTCACAGGAATACTCATGCCTGAAATCGGCCTTACCAAAGAAGAAAATATGATTCATGCGAAAGGACTCGCGGATTATTTCGGTGTGAAAACTTATAATGTGTCGATAAACTCTATGCTCGTGCCCTTCAACACAGTACCATGGCATCCTTCGACTCTCGCACAGATGAATACCAAGGCGCGCGTACGCATGGTAACTCTCTATACGTTTGCAAATACCGAGAGAGCGATCGTGCTCGGCACTTCAAATAAAAGCGAATGCATGCTGGGCTACGGAACAAAGTACGGTGACGCGGCGTCCGACATTTTCGTCATCGGCGACCTGCTCAAAACACAGGTATGGAAACTCGCGGAGCATCTCGGACTCCCGGATGAAATCGTGAAGAAAGCGCCTTCGGCGGAACTTATTTCCGGACAAACGGATGAAGGGGAACTCGGCGCAACTTATCGGGAACTCGACCAAATTCTCGTCCTCGTAGAGAAGGAATGCGCGGATATGAACGATGAAAAAGAAGTGGAGCGCGCTATCAATCACATCACCGATAAGGGCCTCGACCCTCTGCACGTACGAAAAGTATTCCGGCTCATACGCGAGAATCAGCATAAGGGTAAAATCCCTCCGATCATCAGAGTGTAGCCTATGGCAAAAATTTCCTCCCTCTTCATCGGCCGCTTTCAACCCTTTCATCGGGGGCATATAGCCGATGTGAAAATGATTATCGAAAAGGGCGAATTTTGCATTATCGCCATCGCGGCCGCAAACAAAAACGGGACAGTGGAAAATCCGCTCACGGCTCAGGAACGCGAAAAGATTATTTTAGCGACTTTAGGTGCGCAGGATATCGACCCTCAAAGTTATATAATTAAGTACGTGCCTGATATCGACAACGACGTAAAATGGGTGGCGCATGTCCGCGAGTGCGTACCGGCATTTGAAAAAATCTACAGCGGTTCGAAATGGACGCTCGATTTATTTGAAAAAGATGGAAAACATGAAGTCGTTCCGTTAGAATTACTCCGTGATGCGCAAGGACGTATAATATCCGCAACTCTCATTCGCGAAAAAATACTCCAAGGAGACTCTACGCGCGAATATCTACATCCTCGTACCGAAGAATTGTTACAAAAATTCAGGTTCACTCAACGCCTGTAAAAAACGCCTGAAATGTTTAAAGCACATGACTAAAGTAAATCCACATATATTTCGCGCCTACGATATCCGCGGCAAAGCGATTGCCGACGATCCCGCAAAAGTGGATTTGAGCCCGGACAGCGTGTACGCAATCATGCGCGGGATCGCCACATATATGCGCCGAAAGCTCGGCGTACCTCACGACATGATGCTCCACGTCGTCATAGGGCGCGACGGGCGGCTAACAAGCCCCGCACTCTTGGAAGTCGCGGTAGAGGCCCTGCGGGACACACATTGCAAAGTCGCCGACATCGGACTCGCCACTTCCCCCATGGTATATTACGCGGTATGCACGCATGGATTCGATGTGGGACTGGTGATCACAGCAAGTCACAATCACAAAGATGATAACGGCATAAAAATCGTTGAAAAAAATGCGCACTCCGTCTGCGGGCCCGAGCTACAGGATATATTGAAATTGGTACAGGAGGGAGATTTTGATTTTTTCTTGGAAGAAAAGTATGCGTGGACGGACGGGAAATCGGGCGCGTACTATGAAATGCCTACAGTCTTCGAGGAATATATGAAAGAAGTTAAACTAAAACTTCCATTATTTAAAAATAAAGAGGGGGATGCGCTTCGCGTAGGAAAGGGGGAAAGCGCGCATCTCGCGCTACGCGTGGCGGTAGATACCGGTAACGGCGTAGTGGGAAAATTCATAGGTCCACTCTTAAAAAATATGGGATGTGAAGTGGTCGAACTTTACACAGAGCTCGATGGAAATTATCCGAACCATGAAGCGAATCCCGAGTACGAAGAAAATCTCCGCGACCTGATGAAAACCGTAGTTGAGAAAAAATGCGACATCGGATTCGGATTCGATGGAGATGGAGATCGCGTAGGAGTGATAGACGAAAAAGGTAAGCATTACAACGCCGATGAAATTATCATTCTGCTCGCGAGGGACATGTTGAAACGACATCCGGGAGCGCCTATCGTATTTGACGTAAAATGTTCACTGATGCTTGAAAAGGAAATAAAAAAAGCCGGCGGCTTACCTATTGTCGAGAGAACGGGACATTCATTTATAGAGAATCGCATGCACCGTGAAAACGCCATACTGGCCGGTGAAGTCTCCGGACATATATTCATCGCCGAAGATTACTATGGCTTTGACGACGCCATGTTCGCCGCCGCAAAAATCGTAAAAATTCTTTCTGACAGGCGCGCCGAAGGCGCGCCCTCCCCGGTTCCCTTTTCCTATCTGCTCGCCGACCTCCCCGAAACCTTCACCACTTCGGAAATAAAAGTGCCATGCCCCGACGACAAAAAATTCGACATCGTCAATTCGGTAACTAAATATTTTCAAAAAACGCATCGTTGCCTGACCCTCGATGGCGCAAAAATTCATTTCAACGAAACCGACTGGGGACTCGTCCGCCCCTCCAACACATCGGCCTACCTCACCCTACGCTTCGAGGCAAGTTCGAAAGATGCTCTCAAAAGAATCCAACGCGAAATCGCCGCCCATCTGAAAATCTACCCCGAACTCGATACTTCCTGGACAAATTTTATATAACATTATGCAACTCGCATTCTACATCGGATTCGGCATTCACACACTCATCCTTCTGGCGATAGCGGGAATCGGATTTATGCAGGCCTCCGACTTCAAATACTACAACAAAAAAAATCTCTTCATCGCATATTCGTTTATATTTTTCATCTTGCTCACGTACGTCGGATCACTCCTCATCCTCATGCTGATTGATTTTGACACGCTGTAGACCGAGCCTAATTTCCAAATACCGGTGAAGTCGCAAGAGGCGATTCGAACTCTATATACATAGGGTAATTTTGGTCGTCCTCCGCATCCTCCCACTGATCTCCCAGTGGCACCAAATCGGACGTCTCGTCAGCATCGCCACCGACACTGCACACCGGATCTTCGATAATATTTAATCCGCTTATCTCGGGCGCACCGCCGTCTCCGTCACAATCTTCCGGATTGCCCGCACTATCGGTAGACCCGGGCACAAGTCCGAACTGTCTGAAAAAATTAAAGTCGTAAATTTTCGCACTGTTTTGAATAGTGGTGATCGTACCATCCCCTTTGTAACAAGGATTCAACGAAATACAAGTACCCTCTGCCCCACCTATCGTATTATTCGACGTGAACGAACCTTTGAAAATAAGTTGATTGTCGAGGAATCCCCCATCGGCCAAATCCTGCCAATCGGGAACTTCGCCGCCAAATGAAACTCCGTCATACGGAAGCACCGCTCCATCCGCAAAAATATGCGCCTCGAGATAAGTTACATTCGGCCCTATGAATATATGGCCCCCTCTCCCTTGCACATTTTTCAAAGCCACTAGCTCAAGCTCCGCCTCAGGACCATTCGGGGTCAGAAGACCGTTATCTATATTACTGTTGATAAAAATATTTCCGCCTTCCACCACGATAGTCCTATTCACCATATTATCCGGTCCGCTTGGATTTGAAATGACAAGATCATCTTTGAAATAATACAAGCTCGTATTTTCGATCGTCTCCGTGAGGAACTCCGCCCCCGCGCCAACCACGACATTCTGCCCACTAATATTCAGAGATGTACGGCCCGAAGACATGATATCACTGCGCATGATAGACTGAGTCAAATTCTCCATGAGTGACTTCCTTTTCGTCCCTTCGCTCACCGCTCCCACGAGCGTCACATCGGTACCTTCTATTTTATCGGTATTTATCGGCCCTGAAATCTGCGCCTCTGAAACTATTTGTTTAAAATCAGTCGCATCCGGGATATGGTCGGCGTAATAAGTTACGATCGGGCACGATGCCGCCGGAGCACACAGCGTAGCCCGTGATTTATAAGTAAGTTTCAGATACAGTGATTCTCCCTCCGGGGCCCCCTGATTCCCGCTTGGTCCTACAACCGCGGCAATTGGTATGAGTGAATAGGAGGGTGACGGCAGTACGGACGCGCCCCTCGCATAACTCGACCCTGAAGAATTATATGTTTTATCTGGCGTGTCTCCGGATCCATATTGCACTCCAGCCGGTGCAGCCGTATTTGTATCAAATAAGAATTGATAGCCCGCAGAGCCCGCTTCCACCGCAAGTTGATAGATGCCGGAAATCGCAGGGACAGTCCCGGATACGAGACTGTTGACATAGAATGAGGTAGTGAATTTAATATTCGTACCGTACGCGTAACTGAAATAATTCTGCCAGCTGGTGGTAAGCATGGCACTTACTTTTAAATTCGTCACCTCCACCTTCGGGCTGAAGTCCATTCTGTAATTCACCGGCACCCACTCATCAAATAGAATCGCAGATGTCGCCCCGTCAAGAATCTGCAGCCGCATCTGATTTAAAACATATGTATTGTCATCATCCAACGCGCCGCTGTAGCCCGTAGGTGCAATGGAGTAAACTTCCGCAACATTGAATGGTGGCTGTGCGGTAGGAGCGTCAGCGAACTGCCGCGTATAGGTACTGGTAAAAGTACAATTCCGATCATTACCCGCATCGGTCTGATTGCAATCAACGGTATTTGTCGTATTGAAAAATGCTGGATCGTTCAAGACTCGCACGTTCCAATAATCGGGACTCGACGGCTCCCGCTCTATACAGTTCGGCTCGACATAAAGTCGATACACATCCCCGCGAGTCGAATCGGAAACCTTCACCACATCGGCCTCGGGAAAACAGGTGATCGGTTGAGGGGTAGGTATCAGGTTGCAAGAAACGTCACAGTTGCTTGTCGGCGTTCCGTTTCCGCTCGGACCCGGCCCATCATCGCACTCCTCGCTCACATCGTGCGTACCGTTGCCGCAGGTACTCGGAGTTATGTTACACTCGATGTCGCATGTTGTATTCCATGCGGGCATGTAATCACCCATTTGAAGGTAGCTCTCATCGCACTCCTCTCCCAAGTTCCAGTTGCCATCGCCACATGTTCCTTCTTCAAATTCATAATCGCACCACTTATCACATCCATCGCTGTTTTGGTAATTCCCGTCATCACATTCTTCACCCGCATCCTGCACCCCGTCTCCGCAGAATCCGTCGTATTCGTATTCACACGTAAAACTACAGTAGTCCACATACGGATCGCTCGCATCATCCCAATCGCATTCTTCACCTACATCCCACAGGCCATCTCCACAGTAACTCTCAGTATTGCAATATCCCTCCACATCCACTTCCACACCGAGCACATCACCTAGAATTGCAAACGCACCTTCGCAAGTTGGATTGTCATAACAGATGAAAGTATCTTCGTCTTCGCAATACGCATCACAACCATCGCCCGATTCATTGCCCCCATCATCACAACCCTCGCCAATCTCTTCTATACCATTACCGCATACCGCCCCTGCAGTCTCATCCGTGCATGTCACCGAGCATCCGTCACCCGAAGTGTTATTCCCGTCATCACACTCTTCAGTTTCTTGTAAGTATCCATCCCCGCAAGACTCATCGCAAATCATCGAACTGTCAACGGTGAACCCGAATACGCGCGTGAAAATTCCAGCCACATCCTCACAATCGCTTGCGGCGGTGCAAAGCCCGGGAACTTCGGTGAAAGGGTCATCGAGACAAACGGAAGAACAACTATCGCCATCGAGTGTATTTCCATCATCACAATCTTCACCGAGCGTCACCTCTCCGTCCCCGCATACCGAATACACGCCAAACGTACAATCATTTGCGCATACGTCCGTATTATTGCTATTCCCGTCATCACACTCTTCGGTCCCGTTGGTAATACCGTCGCCGCAGTATTCCACTTCTATCTGGCACGCCGAGGAGCATCCATCTCCCGATGCGGCGTTGCCGTCATCGCACTGCTCCGCACCGCCCCCGAAGAAGCGCTCTCGAAACCCGTTGCCGCACACAGCCCCCGGACCTTCATCTATACAGCGTCCCGTACAACCGTCTCCGCTGTACAAATTCCCGTCATCACATTCCTCGGTGTAAGGATTAAGGACGTCATCGCCGCACACTCCTTCCACCTGACAATTTGAATCGCAACCATCTCCGGAGGTCGTATTGCCATCATCGCACTGTTCGCTGGCCCCTCTTGTAACCCCGTTCCCACATATAAAAGCTGGTGGTGGTCCAGGTGGGAGAGTGCAATTATTCCTGCATCCGTCATTATTATTTGCGTTGCCGTCATCGCATTGTTCCGTACCGGTGCGCCAAAATCCGTCCCCGCAAACAGGCGTTGTACATGATGGAAGGCACGCGCCATTCCAAGAGTTCGCCGCACCTTGATCGCATTCTTCGCCACCGGCCGGTTGATAAATACCATTCCCGCATATAGTGGTCGGCGGCTCTCTCGTACAGGTGGAAGTGCACCCGTCATTGTTTGCAAGATTTCCGTCATCGCATTGCTCCACCCCACTTTGAAAATAGCCATCACCACACTCATTTGGCTGACACGCCCAATCACCCAAGTCTATCACGCACGCTCCGTCATCCACGCTATCCAGCTCCTGATCACCGATGATACCGTCATCACAACTTTCACCGGTTTGTAAAATTTCATCTCCGCATGATGGCACAAAAGGATCTCCGTCAACTATCGGTTCGTTCTGACACGTAGAACCGCATCCGTCACCGGGCGCCGTATTCCCGTCTTCACATTGCTCACCAGCGTCAAAAATACCATCCCCACACTGAGGTAAAGTACAATCCGCCTGGCAATTATCACCGTTTAATGTATTTCCATCATCACATTGTTCATCCCCTTCAAACACTCCATTGCCACAAGTAAATCCGGTAATCTGCGGCACAGGATCAATAGTCCCCTGAAAATGCATCCACCCGACCGAATTATTCCAGCCGAATCCTTCAAATTGTCCTTCCAGCGGATAAAATAGCGAAGTCTGGCCTTCAAAACCGATATGAACGCGATTCAAGTCGTAAGTCATGGAGGAGCACCCCTGAAAAGGATTACATGAAGGCCAATCGGCTCTATCAAAATAAATAGTCCCGATATGAGGATTCCAAGCCGTTCCGGTCAGTACACCTGCCTTGCCATTATTCAATACATCTATCGAAACCCCGTACGTCCCCGCACACGGCTGACCAAGATTGTCAGCGCCGTCACAGAAAAAACTTATCCACCCCCAGTTGTCATTCCACGCAAATCCTTCGAGCGCAAAAGGCTCGGAAGTCTGCGGAGCCGTCGCTCGGAGTTGGTACGCCGGATCAACCGCCACCTGCCACCCCGCCATGTCAAAATAGTTCACGCCGGAATTCGACTTCGGCTGCTGGCCCGTCAAACTCCCCTGGTATCTAACCGCCGCCGCACTCGATGAACTTTCAAAATAAAACGTCTGGCCCTCTTCCAAAGTCGGCACGGCAAATACCACCGCTCCAACTACAACAGAAAGAAACGCTACCACGCACAACACCGCCGCCGACCCGAGCCTCTTTGCAAGTATTAAAGAAAGTATCGCGCGTATATCCATAAACCTCTGTAAAATTTTGTTTTTTTGTTTGAAATTATCGGAAAGATTATAACAGGTAATCCGCTTTATACAAAAGCATTTGCAAAATAGTTAATTCCGAGTACTATAGTAGTGTCTTTAACACCATTCGTATGGAAAATGACGCAATGAGAACAATATCGCTGGAAGGCATCGGTTTCGATGACTTGGATCTCGGGGAAGTGGGAACCGATAGTTTCCGACGAGCGAATGGAGAGGCCGCAAATGGTGAAGGAGCGAAGGAGACGGCTTCAAATGTTGGCGAAACGCGCGCTGAGATGGCCGGGGTATTTTCAGGTGGGGATGAGGAATTTAGTGATATTTGTGGTGGAGCTCTCGTTGGAGCAAGAGGACGAAGTTTTGACAAATTGATTTCGATATTTGATGAAGCGGAGGAAAGAGAGTTGGCAAGGCTCTTGGCAAGTAGTGAAAAAGCGGAAGAAGGGGGGTATGCCGACATGGAAATGCCTGATTGCTCTGCGTTGTACGATGAACTCTATGGAGACGAAAACGCCGCGTAGAAGTCGTTTCACTTCGGTCGCGTTGCGGTTTTAAATCCCCAAGCTATTTCCCTGATGGTTCTATATGTCTTGGCGAAATGTAAAAGCCTTTCTTTCATTTCCCTTGTAAGCTCACTCGTAAGCAATGCATCTCGGGTAAAAGCCGTAGGATCACCGACAAACTCACGAATAAGGTTTGGTATACTTCTATCATGCAACTCGCTCCTAAGAAACAGGAGGGTTTGATCTATCATTAGCGCGAAAAGAAGACCTGCTTTTGCGGCAAGACGTGAGCCTTCACGGAAATGTGCCCTCTTAGTAACGTCGTCAGATTGTAATTTTACAACTTTCATATTTGCTTGAAATGTTCTCATTTCTCCATCCAGTATTCCCAAAAGCGCCTCATATCCATCAATATACGCTCCTCTCCTGTTCTCCAAAACATCGCCGGAGTCCGCCAGCACCTCCTCATATCGCGGGAGACTGTAAACCTGATTCAAAATACTGGGAAAACGACCGTTATTTATAAGCATGCGTATAGATCTATAAAGTCCGATCATGTTTGATGCACCCACGACCCTCTCGCTACTTTGCCCTATATTCGCACCTTCTTTCGCTATCACCACGTGACCAAAAAGCGCCTTTGCCTGCCGACCCTTTCCTTTATCTTCTCTTACTTCAAGAGATCGTGCGCCGTCCTTAAGCAGTTCCTCACACCGTCCCACTATTTCATCCAACGCATCCGCAATTGGCCCGTATGCCTCACTAAATTGCGAAGATGACACGAGAGATTCGGCATCTTTATGTAAAAGACTAAACGTCCTTTCGTCCCAGTTAAAACTTTCCGAGAAGGTTCGTCCGATCCCGTCCTTTATAGTGTCCGCAACATCACGATCCTCGACGGATTCCGCTATATACAGACCGCTAAACAATTTACGTAGCCGCTTCAACATAGGCCCAATTTCGGTAGCAATAAGGGATAAATTGCCCCATGGGTTAACAGGAAGATGAAGCCCCTGCAAATCATAAGGTGTGGAAAGTGCCATCGCCATCACCGCCGAACTTAAAGGTGATTTTCTCAATGTTCTCGCCAGCACATCAAGGTGACTACTCAACCTATATAACTCTCCTGTGGCGGGAAGTTGTAAATTCTTCAGATGAAATTTTTCAAACGCTTCTCGCTTTACCCTTCCTCTAGCATCAAAAAAATCTTCATCTCTATACGCAAGAGGCAGAAGAGAGCGACAAAATCGCTCATCAATCACGTCTTTTCGCAACCGAGCCTCTTCCAGAAGTCCCGGCTCACAAACTTCATAATTAGCCAAAATACCACTCAGATCGGTTTGACCAAAAGCGCTTTCAACGGCTGAAGCGTCAGGAGCTATCCCCCACTCGGACCCAAGTTCATCAATAGACATATTGCCGAATAGTAGCCGAAACTGCTCCGCCCCTGTACGCGAAGATACCTCGGCGGGACGCATGTACTGACGACTCGCAAGCAATTCACGTAGTCTTTCTTGTTGTTCGGAAGGCCTTTCCTTTGACATAGAATATATGACTTTTAGGAAGAGAGAATCTACCTGAAATCCTCAATAAGTCAACAGACATTGCCAAACGCACTCATTTATTGTAAAGTTTCAACTCTTCTAATCTCATAGATGGGAAATGTACCGAATGAAAAAAATGGGCAAAAGGATGGCATTCCCACAGCAACAATAGAAAGCGGAAAAGGAAATCCTAAAATCGATCCGGGAATCACTAATCGTGTAGGAACGGTAAGTTCAACGACACGTTCTGATTTAAGAACATTGCGCGGTGGGAATACTATGAATATACCGGCTCTCACCATCGATGAACTCGATAGAGATAGAGATGAGCTCCGGGAGAGTAATGGCATGACAACACATGAAGCTGTTTTTTTTGATACAGCCGAAGGAACGACAGAGGGAGATGAAGTATTCCCGAAACGAGACCTGGATTCAAAAATACGAGCACTTGTACCGTCAATGCTGGTCAATTCAAGTATAGAATATGGCGTCCCGCTTGACTCACTTAGAGTTGAAATGACGCCGGAGTCCTTCTGCGTATTATGTGACGTAGCCGGCTCAACCAATATGTTTAACAAGTTGCAAGGAACAAAGCATTTCGCGCAGTGTATGACGATTTATAGAGAATTACATGCCAAACTTACTGAGATTATATTGAGAAATGGTGGAGACGTACTCCAATATCTCGGCGATGAGCAAGTGGCGGTGATTCCCAATCGGAATACAATATCAGCGGTATGTGCGGAGATAGACAGAGAAATCTCTCCTGTTTTAGAAAAACTACAAGGTCTAATGACCATACTCGAACATGAAGTGGGCGCAAAAAAAGAAACCGGGGAAAGCGTCGTCGGATTGAGAGTAATGATAACAAGTGCAAAAGATTTAAACGCCCACATAGAACCACGAATAGGAGTGGTGCTTTCGGGGGAAGCCCTGGATAGATTTAAAAAGGTTGAAAGAGCGACAAAGGGAGCTGAAGTGCGCCTACATGCGACACAAAGAAAAAGACCATACTTTTTTCTCGCAAGAGAAGGAGCAAATGGTATGGAGTTATTTCATCCCAAATACGCGCAAAACGCGCAAAGCGGGAATCTTCCTATGCGAATAAAATGTCGCAAAGCTGATTCTCATCCCGATCCTGAAAACGTAATGAAAAATATCGTAAACGCTCTAAACCCTCCATCGAGAGAAGAAATTGATTCTCTCATGTATACCCAAACGACGAACGGGATTGCAGTATATATGGATTTCTCAGGCGTTGAAACGGTGGACAATTTGAACATAGTGCGCAAAGAAGCTCTTGGCATATTTGAACAATATGGAGGGTATGTAAATAAATCCACAAAGGGAACGGGACTTCTCATAATCTTTGGAGCGGGGTTCGATCTTGAAACTCAGGATATGATGGAAAGAGCGATACGAGCATCGCATGAGGTTGGAAGTCACATAACACAAATGACCTCACGTCATTCCGGTTCACAAATCAAAGTGGCCATTGGTATAAGTCACATCAGCCCGCTTACCAGGGCAACAATCGGTACGGAGCAAAGGCATGAAACGACTATCATTGGGGATGGAGCGAATATGGGCGCCCGTATGAGAGATGCCGCACTCAAGATTGAGAACGGGGATCCTGTTCAAATAATCGTTGTGGCACATAAAAATGATATAGGCGAATTTTGCGACAGTGAAGAGGGGAAAATTAAGGTAAGAGGCCTGGATAAGCAAATGGATGCGAACAGGATTATCGACATCAAACCTCCGCTTAAAACCAGTTTCTCTAATTTTGACAGTAAAAAAAGGCACGTTACAAATCCGGAAAAGCTCTCACGCATACGTGAAATTATTGTCAGTAAAGCGATTACTACGAGTAACGTACACGGATTGATTCAAGGGCCTCTGCTCAAGGAAATAGCAATGGCACATGGGGGGGCGTTGATCACGATACGTCCTCATGCAGTAGATAAATTTACGGAATTTGAGACGCTATTCTGTCTCATTGGCGATCTCGCACACTACATAAATATGGAGGAAAACGCAGAAGTGATTAGTCTGCTTAATACCATTGCAGAAGGAGATATACAGGAGACGGAGAGATGTTTAAAAGGCGTACTTGGATCTCTGGCAAGTAAGTGTGGAGCGGCGCTTTATGTTCACGTAATTGAAGCGGCAAATATGGATCAAGCTTCCAGGACTGCATTTGAAAAAGTTGCAAAACAAATCAACAGTATTAAATTTATCTTTTCAGGTGAAGAATACGATAATCCGGACATTGATTCGTCATATAACCAAGTGGACGACGACGAAGGGGCACTTCTTATTGCTAACCTGTTACATGGGCAGTCTTCGGGAAGTGAGATGGAAGATATGACTAAAAAAAGATTGATAAAGGCATTATCGAGAGACAGTCAAATCAACGTGGGATATATAGGACCATTCATACAGTCATTGATCCATAATGGAATCTTGTACCAGGACGGGACCGTGTGGAAACTGCGCCAAACGACTGAAGGTGAGCTCAAATTCGACAGTGCAACGATATTTACAAATCTCATAACGCCGCTTGCAAAACGTTTTAGTGAAAAGGATGGGGCTAAAGCAAAACGCTTCCAAAACTTTGCTCTATGTTTTTCAATTGGTGAGCCACTCAATAAAGAACATATACCGGAGAACCGCCTATATGGAGACCAAGAGTGGGAAGAATTTACTACACTGCTTGCAAGTGCGGGCATTTTAAAACGCGCACCGATACCCGAAGCTGGTAAGTTTACTCCCTACGCCAATGGAGCATTTTATTTGGAGCCACGTCTAGTTCAATCCGCAAAGGAATGCCTCATCGTAAGTGACGGCGAAAAGGCGGCGGTACATAAAAAAATACTTGGCCAAAACGATACAATTGAAAACTTCGCCTACGCAAAAGAAGATATCGATATTGCGAGAAAAAACAAGAACGCCCAACGCGCCCACTTTATATCGCATGCCGATGTATACTTCGATTACGTCGAACTCACCGACGAAAACACGGAGTTGTTTTATAAATACCTACTCGTCCTCGAGCAACAACTTGGCGAGTACGCTGGAAGAAATCAGGTGAAGTTTATAGCGGAATCATTGGAGCGATTAAAAAAATACGGCGAAAGCATCACCACATTGGATAAATCAAAATCTTTAAGTCAGGGCATATCTCGACTTCATCTGGAGCTCTTAAGCGCCTATGTAAACTGCGCGCATTCAATACGGCACGAAACCGGCGACTGGTTTTTGGAAGGAATGGAATCGGGAGAGGCGAATTTTACTACACTATACGAAAAACTAACTTTAGGATGCGAAACTGAAGAGGAAACTCGATATTTCAATACGATCGTTGGCTCAATCATACTTTCTTGCCTAGATATATATGTCGGCAATTTAACAATTTCAGTGGAAATGCATCCAACTTTTGCAAAAGCACAAAAATTTATAAGTGAATCGGACGTTCCAACGAAACTCCAAATAGCAAATGAACTTGCAAGCCGTATTGAAAGAAAGTATCTCACGGACACAGAAAATGCTCACGACCTAAAAACAAAATTTCGCAGACTGAATGCATTGAGAAAAATAGCAAATATTTATTTTTCGACAGCTAAAATTGTCAATTATATAAGCGATAATGACACCATGGATTCCGTCGGATCCAAAAAAGAGTTAGTGGAAAAGGGAATGAAACTTTGTGAAATGCTCATTAGCGAAATCGATACCCTGCAGTCTGCAGTAAATGAAGGCGCAGTTGACGCAAATCTAAAAGATAATGACCGAATGTCTGAAATCTTTGAGACAGTTAAAAATAATACGCTCAACTTACTGAAGTCAAAGTTCCCGTCAGTACTACTGGAAATACCATTGGAAACAATAATTGGCTACGAATACGGAACAAAGAAACCGCCGGGCAAGGAAGCTATTGATATGGGGTTCGAGATGTGTAAGACGAATATAGATGCTCTAGTCGGCCAGGAAATAAGTGAGAGCGTAAATGGAGTCACTATAAAAGAAGCAATAGAAACGTACGGGCAAGACAAGAGCAATATGCTAATTGCAAGAATTCGACGAGTTCTAGATGATCAAGTATCAATACTACAAAACGCAAAAATAAAAAATGAGACAAGGTCCGTCATGCCAAGAGGGATTATCCTCAGCTTGTCTGGCCTCACTCAAAGCCTCATAAAACTCGGGAGGCAATACCTAATGCAAAATGAAAGAAATTTATACAAAAACGCATTAAAATTTGCTATTGAAAGCACTAAATCTACGATAGATATCAACTCATATCCGGGAAGCGTGGATGGTATACCTATTTTTGAATTTATCGGACGCTATAACCTTGCGGAATTACATGTAGAACTTTTCAACGTTAGCACGGATGAAAAGGAAAAAGGAATAATAAAACAAGACTTCGAAGCTGCTATAAAAAGCCTAAGAGAATTAAAAGAAGTAAGTGGAAAAACTATAGGAGGCTTCGATCTGGATGAGCAGGTTGAAAAGTTATACTACATGGCGGATTTGGCACACATGAGAGAAAGTGTAAACGCGTGAAACAAAAACCACTCTACTTGCAAGGTGTGAAAGCATGAAGTACATTGCATTCGTAACAACCTCTCTATGCGTACACTCTCCACGCGTAAGCACGCCGTTACTTTCTTCTCGTTTTTCCCCACGGCCCTTCTTTTGGCTACGCCTTTTTTGATTGGCACCCTTGCACCCGCCTCGATTTCCGATGATTGGAATATTCCGCAGTCATATATGACCACGGATGAAATACTTGAAGCGCAAAGCGTAAAATACAAAGACATCGGGGAGGTGAAGTTTTTGCAATATGATGAATCGGCTGTGTACAATGACCCTTCACGCTCAACCCCGACTCTCACCAACGCAGGTGAGATAGACTCCGCATATATATTGAACAATCCCGAATTCCAGAAGCAGGTTGAAGAGCTGCAATCGGAAGTCGACCAAGTGAATACTGCGGGTGGCAACGCCACCTTGCCACCACTCCTGACCCTCATCGCCCTTTTCGCATTTGCAGTTGCCACGGGCACATCGAGTTTGAAAGACTTTTTCAAGTTTTCAACATATACCGAGAAAGTGAAGAAGACCGTGCAAGTCACGAAGAAAGTCGCGAAAACAATATATAAAACGATAACCGAAACCATCGCCCGAACAGTGAAAACAGTCAAGACCGTGGCATACACGGCGTATGAGACGGTCAAGGAAGTAACATACAATACCCGCACATGGGTCGAAAATATCGTAAAGCCGGTTCCGCAAAACAGCTTCGATAGAATAAGAAAGATAGCGACATTTCTTAAAGAAAATTATTCAAAACACTCTTCAAGTTTCAGCAACAGTTTTAAGAAAAATGCGAAATACTACCTGCCCGCAAACTTAAATGAATATGATAACCTGCAATCGGAATTTGAAAAATATGGGAATCAAAGCAGTCCAAAAGGACAAAGAACACGGGATACGGTCTCCAACGCCGAACAAAACCTGAGCTACATCACCGACAGATTTTTCGAAGGAATCACCGATCCGAACCTACGTGAGCAACTGAAAAAAGAATTTACGAACATCACCAATCCGACCGTCACCGAACAAGTCACCCACAGCGAAACAACTCCGGTCGTCACCTACAAAGAAGTTCCCTACACCGCATACCGAGAAGAAGTGGAAAAGACTATTGTATATGAAGACGTCA